>CAXTDP010000250.1:0-7798 GCA_964242295.1 uncultured Acetobacteraceae bacterium
CCGCCATCATGGAGCTGCCGGTCATCTACATCTTCACCCATGACAGCATCGGCGTCGGCGAGGACGGCCCGACGCACCAGCCGGTCGAGCAGCTCGTCGCGTTGCGCTCGGTCCCCGGCCTGCTGGTGATCCGCCCGGCGGACGCCAACGAGGTCGCCGAAGCCTGGCGGGTCGCGATCAAGCAGCACGAGAAGCCGGTTGCGCTGATCCTCAGCCGCCAGGCGCTGCCGACCATTGACCGGGCCAAGTATGGCGCCGCCTCCGGCCTGGACCGCGGCGCCTATGTCGTCGCCAGCAGCGACGGCCCGCCGGACGTGATCCTGATGGGCACCGGCAGCGAGCTGACCCTCTGCCTCGGCGCATACGACGCGCTGACGTCTGAAGGCATACCGGCACGTGTCGTTTCCATGCCCTCTTGGGAACTGTTCGAGAGCCAGGACGACGCCTACAAGCATGAGGTGCTGCCCAACTCGGTGATCGGCCGGGTCGCGGTGGAGCAGGGCGCCGTGATGGGCTGGGACCGCTACGTCGGCTGGGGTGGCGCCGTGATCGGGATGCACACCTTCGGCGCCAGCGCGCCGGCCGGCGACCTGCAGAAGAAGTTCGGCTTCACGCCCGACAAGGTGCTGGAAGCCGCGCGGGCACAAGCCAAGCGTAAGGGAGCAGCAGCATGAACGATATGCCCGTTGGAAATTCGCTCAAGCAGCTCGAAGCGTTCGGGCAGTCGCCGTGGCTGGACTTCATCCAGCGCAGCTTCACCGCCCAGGGCAAGCTGCAAGAACTTATAGACCGCGACGGCCTAAAAGGCGTCACGTCCAACCCCTCCATCTTCCAGAAGGCGATGGGGGAAGGTACCGACTACGACGACGGCTTCAAGGAGCTGGCCGGGCGCGGCGACCACGATGCCCAGGACATCTACGAGGCCCTGGCCATTGAGGACATCCAGCACGCCTGCGACGTGATGCGCCCGGTATGGGAAGCCACCGGCAAGGTGGACGGCTACGTCAGCCTCGAAGTGTCGCCCTACCTGGCGCTGCATACCGACGAGACGGTGACCGAAGCCCGCAAGCTTTGGAAAGCGGTCGCCCGCGAGAACCTGATGGTCAAGGTGCCCGGCACCGACAAGGGCGTTGCCGCCATACGCACCCTGATCGGCGACGGCCTGAACATCAACGTCACCCTGCTGTTCTCGCAAAAGGCATATGAAGCCGTGGCGGAGGCGTTCATCGCCGGGCTGGAGGACCGCATGGCGCGCGGCGAGAGCATCGCCGGCATCAGCAGCGTCGCCAGCTTCTTCGTCAGCCGCATCGACGCGGTCATCGACAAGAAGATCGACGAGCGCGTCGCCAAGGGCGAGGCGGCATTGAAGCCCCTGCGCGGCAAGGTCGCCATTGCCAACGCCAAGATGGCCTACCAGACCTACCTCAAGCTGGTCGGCTCGCCCCGCTGGCAGAAGCTGTCCGCCGCCGGCGCACTGCCGCAGCGGCTGCTCTGGGCCAGCACCGGCGTCAAGGACAAGGCCTACAGCGACGTGATGTATGTCGAGGAGCTGGTCGGCCGCGAGACGGTGGACACCATCCCCCCCGCGACGATGGACGCCTTCCGCGACCACGGCCACGCCCGCGCCTCGCTGACGGAGGGCGTGGATGACGCCGCCGCCATCATGGCCGCCGCCGAGGAGCACCACCTGGACCTGCAGGGCGTCACCGAGAAGCTGGTGCAGGACGGCGTGGAGCTGTTCGCCGAGGCCGCCGACAAGCTGCTCGGCTCCGTTGCCGCCAAGCGCGCGGCAATGCTGGGCGACGACCTCCTGCAGATGTCCGCCAAGCTGCCGGACGACCTGGACCACCAGGTGCACGACACCCGCGAGGACTGGCGCAAGACCGGCAAGCTGCGCGACCTATGGGCCGGCGACGCCAAGCTCTGGACCGGAGCGGACGAGGCAAAGTGGCTCGCCTGGCTGCACGTCGTGGACGCCATGATGGCCGAGTTGCCGGCTCTGCAAGCATTCCAGGACGGCGTAAAGGAGGACGGCTTTCAGCACGTCCTGCTGCTCGGCATGGGCGGATCGAGCCTCGGCCCCGAGGTGCTGGCGGAAACCTTCGGCCAGCAGCCCGGCTTCCCAACCCTGCACATCCTGGACAGCACCGACCCGGCGCAGATCGAGGCACTGGCCGCCAAGCTGGACCTATCCAAGACGCTCTGCATCGTCAGCTCCAAGTCCGGCAGCACCCTGGAGCCGAACATCTTCAAGGCGCTGTTCTGGGACCGCATGAAGCAAGCAGTCGGCGAAAAGGCTGGCCAGCACTTCGTCGCCGTAACCGACCCTGGCTCCAAGACGGAGACGATGGCCAAGGGCGACGGCTTCCGCGCCGTGTTCATGGGTGACCCCGGCATCGGCGGCCGCTACTCCGTGCTGTCCAACTTCGGCATGGTCCCCGCGGCGGCGATGGGCCTGGACCTGCATGCCTTCCTGCTCGCGACCAGCCAGATGGTCCGCTCCTGCGCCGCTGGGACGCCACCCGACCATAACCCCGGCGTGCAGCTCGGATGCATCCTGGGGGCCGCCTGCAAGGCGGGCCGGGACAAGGTAACGGTGGTCGCCAGCCCCGCCATCGCCGACGTCGGCGCCTGGCTGGAGCAACTGCTGGCGGAAAGCACCGGCAAGGGGGGCCACGGCATCGTCCCCGTGGATGCGGAGCCGCTGGGCAAGCCGGACGTTTATGGCTCGGACCGGGTGTTCGCCTACCTGACCCTTGCCAGCCATACCGACCCGGCGCAGGACACCGCGGTAAAGGCGCTGGAGGATGCCGGGCAGCCCGTCGTCCGCATCGTGCTGCACAGCACCATGCAAATCGGCCAGGTTTTCTTCCTATGGGAGATGGCGACCGCCACCGCCGGCGCGGTGATCGGCATCAACCCGTTCGACCAGCCTGACGTCGAGGCCAGCAAGATCGAAACGCGCAAGCTGACCGACGCATACGCCCAGTCGGGCAAGCTGCCGGACGAGACGCCGTTCCTCATCAAGGAAGGCATCAAGCTGTTCACCGACGAGCGCGATCAGGCCGCGCTGCACGAGGAAACCCTGGACGGCGTCATCAAGGCCCACCTGGACCGCGCCGGCCCCGGCGACTACGTGGCGCTGCTGGCCTACATTGACCGCGACCCGGCCAGCATCGAGGCGCTGACCCATCTCCGCACCCGCATACGCGATGCGAAGCATGTGGCGACCTGCGTCGGCTTCGGCCCGCGCTTCCTCCACTCGACGGGCCAGACCTACAAGGGCGGGCCAAACAGCGGCGTGTTCCTGCAGATCACCGCCGACGACGCCAAAGACCTGCAGGTCCCCGGCGAAAAGTTCAGCTTCGGCACGGTAAAGGCGGCCCAGGCACGCGGCGACTTCGACGTATTGGCCGAGCGCGGCCGGCGGGCGTTGCGCGTCCACTTGGGGCCGGACGTGGCGGCCGGACTGGCACGGCTGGCCCATGCCGTTGACGCGGCATTGGCATAAGGAGACTGCAAGGCATGGAACTTGGTATTGTTGGGCTGGGCCGCATGGGCGGGAACATTAGTCAACGGCTGATGCGCGCCGGCCACAAGACAGTGGTATACGACCGCAACGAAGAGGTTGTGCACGGCCTGGCCGACAAGGGCGCCCAGCCCAGCACCGGCTTGGCTGACATGGTGGCAAAGCTGACCCCACCCCGGGCGATCTGGGTCATGCTTCCCGCCGGCAAGATCACCGAGGCCACGGTCTCGGACCTGGCCGACCTGCTGCAATCCGGCGACACCATCATTGACGGCGGCAACACCTACTACAAGGACGACATCCGCCGGGCGAAGACCCTCAAGGAAAAGGGCATTGTCTATATGGACGTCGGCACCTCCGGCGGCATCTGGGGGATCGAGCGCGGCTACTGCATGATGATTGGCGGCGAGAAGGCGGCGGTTGACCGTCTGGACCCGATCTTTGCCACGCTGGCGCCAGGGATCGGCACCATCGAGAAAACGCCGGGCCGCGAAAACCACGATCCCCGGTCCGAGCAGGGCTACATCCATGCAGGCCCAGCCGGCGCCGGCCACTTCGTCAAGATGGTCCACAACGGCATCGAGTATGGCGTCATGCAGGCCTATGCCGAGGGCTTCGACATCCTCCGCAGCAAGGCCAACGAAGACCTGCTGGAAAGCGAGCGGTTCACCATCAACACCGCCGAGGTCGCCGAAACCTGGCGCCGCGGCAGCGTCATCAGCTCCTGGCTGCTGGACCTGACCAGCATAGCCCTCACCAAGGACGGCGACCTCAGCACCTACCAGGGCGAGGTCGAGGACAGCGGCGAGGGCCGCTGGACCATCGAAGCCGCCATCGAGGAGGCAGTCCCGGCCCCGGTCATCACCGCCAGCCTGTTCGCCCGTTTCGAAAGCCGGCGGCACCACAGCTTCGCCAACAAGATGCTGTCTGCGATGCGTGCAGGCTTCGGCGGCCATGTCGAGCCGGGGCACCCCACCATCATCCCGCAGCCCCTGCCGAAGCCGTCCGAGGAGAAGGTCGCCGAGCACGAGCGCGGAGTTTAGCCAGTGGATGTCACCGCCCGCATGTCGGGCGCCGAGGGGTTGGCCCATGCCGACCCCGCCCCAGCGGCCACGCTGGTCATCTTCGGCGCCGCAGGCGACCTGACGAAGCGGCTGCTGATGCCCTCGATCTACAACCTCCGCCTGGCCGGACTGCTGGACGACAAGTTCCAGGTCATCGGCGCCGATCACAACGAACGCGACGACGACACATACCGGGACGCTCTGACGGAGGCCATGCAGGCCTTCGCCACCGAAAAGGGCGGCGAGTTCTCCCCGTCCGGCCTGGACATGGACGCCTGGGGCTGGATACGCGAGCGGCTGCACTACCAGACCGGCGACTTCACCGACCCGGCACTCTATGACGCCCTCAAGGGCCGGCTGCAAGGCAACTGCGTGTTCTACCTGGCCGTCGCCGCCAGGTTCTTCGGCCCGGTGGTCGAGCATCTGGCGGATGCCGGGCTGATGGAGGAAAAGGACGGCGCCTTCCGCCGCGTGGTGGTGGAAAAGCCGTTCGGCCACGACCTGGAAAGCGCCCGCAAGCTGAACGAGCTGATCCTGGGCAAGGTCGGGGAAACCCAGGTGTTCCGCATAGACCACTTCCTTGGCAAGGAAACCGTCCAGAACATCATGGCCCTCCGCTTCAGCAACGGCGTCTTCGAGCCGTTGTGGAACCGCGACCACATAGACCACATACAGATCACCGCCGCCGAGACGGTGGGCGTAGAGGAACGCGGCGGCTTCTACGAGCCGACCGGCGCGCTACGCGACATGGTGCCGAACCACATGTTCCAACTGCTCGCAAGCGTCGCGATGGAGCCGCCCAACAGCTTCGACGCCGACGCCGTGCGCCAGGAGAAGGCAAAGGTCCTGCAGGCGATCAAGCCGCTCGACCTCGCCGACTTGCAGCGGGATACAGTCCGCGGGCAATACGACGCGGGGACCATCAGGGGCAAGCAGGTCCCGGGCTACCGCCAGGAGCAGAACGTCGCGCCGGACAGCGGCACCGAAACCTACGTCGCGTTGCGCTTGAAGGTGGACAACTGGCGCTGGGCCGGCGTGCCCTTCTACATCCGCACCGGCAAGCGGATGACCACCCGCCGGACGGAGATCGCCATCCAGTTCAAGCAGGCGCCCTATGCCCTGTTCCGCAACACCCCGGTGGACCAGCTTACGCCCAACGTCATGGTGCTGCACATCCAGCCCAGCGAGGGGATCACCCTCAACATCTCCGCCAAGAAGCCCGGTCCGGTGCTGGAGATGGGCGGGGTTGCGATGGACTTCCGCTACACCGACTGGTTCAAGCTGCCGAGCAGCACGGGATACGAGACCCTGCTGTATGACGTGATGATCGGCGACGCGACGCTGTATCAGCGTGCGGACCAAGTGGACGCCGGCTGGACCGTGGTGCAGCCGGTGCTGGACGAGGCCGCGGCCGGGCACATCCCGGTCCAGCCCTACCCCGCCGGCTCAAGCGGCCCGGCAGCCGCCGACGAGTTGCTGGAACGGGACGGGCGGCACTGGCTGACCCTCGCCGACGGCTGACAAGAACCGACATCCCGCCACCATCGTAGGGCGGGAAAGCGCAGCGCCTCCCGTCGCGCCCAGGGTGCATACGGACGGTGCGGCGGAAGGCCCTGCACTGTTCCGCCCTAGGTGCGGCGCTAACTGGAAGCCACCGTGGCGTTCGCCACGGCTGACCGGACAGGCCCGCCTCATAGCTGCCCCGCTCGCGACGTCCCTGCGGCTAAAAAACCTTCCCGCTTGACCCGGCCCCCCACCCCTCCCCATAACCCCCTCATGGTCCCGGCGTCCCCGCTGCGAATTACAGGCCCGGCCGTTCCCTGAACGCCGGGACCAAGCACGCGCACGCCATCGCCAAACCGGGACCAACCTCATGAACGACGCCCCCAACCTCACGACCGACTACAAGTCCACCGTCTTCCTGCCCACGACCTCCTTCCCCATGCGCGGCGACCTGCCCAAGCGCGAGCCGGACCTGCTCGCCCGCTGGGACCGCATCGGCCTATGGCAGCGCACGAAGGCGCAGATGGCCGGCCGCCCCACCTTCGTGCTGCACGACGGCCCCATCTACTCCAACGGCAACCTGCACATCGGCCATGCGCTGAACCGCATCCTCAAAGACGTCATCATGCGGGCGCACCGCATGGCCGGCGCCGACGCGGACTACATCCCCGGCTGGGACACCCACGGCCTGCCCATCGAGTGGAAGGTCGAGGAGGAATACCGCAAGACCGGGCGCGACAAGGACGCCGTCCCCGTCCTCGACTTCCGCGACGAGTGCCGCCGCTACTCAGCGCACTGGCTGGCCGTGCAGACGGCGGAGTTCCAGCGCCTAGGCGTCACCGGCGACTGGGCCGAGCGCTACGCGACGATGGACTACCCCTCCGAGGCCGCCATCGCCGGCGAGATCTGCAAGTTCCTGCTGAACGGCGCCCTGTATCGCGGCCTGCGCCCAGTCATGTGGTCCCCCGTCGAGCGCACCGCCTTGGCCGAGGCGGAGATCGAGTATCACGACCGCACCAGCGACACCGTATTCGTGCGCTTCCCCGTCTTGGGCGATGGCCCGCTGGCCGGCGCCAGCGTGGTGATCTGGACGACGACCCCCTGGACCATGCCCGGCAACCGCGCCCTGGCCTATGGCCCGGAGATTGATTACGCATTGGTCCAAGTGGACACCACCACCGCCAACTCCCTGGCCCGGCCCGGCGAGCGCCTGCTGATCGCCCTCGCCCTGCTGCCCAACGTGTGCGAGCAGGTCGGCATCGCCACCCACCACGTCGTCCACGTCTACAAGGGCGCCGACCTGGCCGGCCTCGTCGCCGCGCACCCGTTGCGGGGCCAGGGCTACGACCACGACGCCCCCCTGCTGCCGGCGGAGTATGTCACCACCGACCAGGGCACCGGTTTCGTCCACATCGCCCCGTCCCATGGCGAGGAGGACTTCCTGCTCGGCCGCGAATACGGCATCGAGGTGCCGGAGGCCGTAGGTCCCGATGGAACCTACACCCCCTGGGTGCCGATCTTCGCCGGGCTGCACGTCTTCAAGGCCGCCGCCCCGGTTGGCGCCGCGCTGGAAGCTGCCGGTGGGCTGCTGGGCCGCGGCACCCTGACCCACTCCTACCCGCATTCCTGGCGCAGCAAGGCGCCGGTGATCTTCCGCGCCACCCCGCAGTGGTTCATCCGCATGGACGGCCCGGAGCACCTG
>CAXTDP010000251.1:0-7794 GCA_964242295.1 uncultured Acetobacteraceae bacterium
CCGCCAACCCCGCCCAGGATGCTGCGGATCAGTTCGCGCAGCAGCCCGGCCACCACCACGCCGCCGAGCGCTCCGAGCAGGACCCGCCGGGTCAACCGGCCGCACAGCACCAGCGCCGCCCCAAGCGCCGCGGCGGCGGCCCCGGCGGCGGCAAGGACGAGTGCCGCCTGTGGATCGGCCAAGCCGAAGCCGAGCCGCTTCAACGTGATTGGAGTTAGGGAGACCAACATCCAGCGCAGGTTCGCGGCACCGGCGATGGCGGCCAGGCTGACCAGCAACCCACCCGCGACCGCTCCCGCAACCGCCGCCGCGGCCACCGACGCCGCCGACGGACGGCGCCGGCCAAGCACCGCCCCGCCGCCGAACGCCACCGACAGCAGCAAGGCATGCCCGATGTCCAGCACGCCCACCACCAGCGCAAGATTGCTGAACTGGCCGAACAGCCCGACGAGGACGGTGAAGGCGCAACAGGCGGTGATGGATAAGGTGACGGTGCTCGCCAGGCGCAGCCCGGCCGGCAGCGTGGCTGCACGAGGGGCGGCGACCTGCGGATGGACCAGCTCTCCCGCCATCGGTCAGGCTCGCGCTGTGGACAGCCGCTCGCCCAGCAGGCCGCGGGGGCGGAAGATCAGCACCATGACCAGCATGGTGTAGGCGATGCCGTCCCGGAGCTGATACGGCGAGCTGACCCCAAGCCCCTCCAGGAACCCGGCCGGCCCCAGGCTCTCGACCAGGCCCAGCGCATAGCCGCCGAGCATGGCGCCGGGAATGTTGCCGATGCCGCCGAGTACCGCCGCGCCGAACCCCTTCACGCCCAGGAAGAAACCCATGAAGAACGAGACCTGCTTGAACACCAGGCCATAGAGCAGCCCGGCAATCCCCGCGAGCGCGCCACCGAGCGCGAAGGTGAACACGATCACCCGGTCCACGTTGATGCCCATCAGCGTCGCCGCGTCCTTATCCTCGGCGACCGCGCGCATGGCCGTGCCGATGCGGGACCGCATCACGATCAGGGTCAGCACCACCATCGTCAGCACCGCCGTGACGACCACGACGATCTGCGCCCGCGGCACCATGAACCCGGCGACCTCGACGATCCCATCCACCGACGGCATGGCGGGAAATGACTTGTTCTGTGGGCCGAACATCCCGCGCGCCGAGTACTCCAGCACGAACGACACCCCGAGCGTGCTGATCAGCGGCGCCAGCGAGCGGCCGCGCCGGAACGGCCGGTAGGCGATACGCTCCACCAGCACGGCAACCCCGGCCGAGACGGCAATGCACACGACCGTGGCGATGACGAAGCTGAGCGCCGGGTCAGGTCCGAGGATGCCGGCGCGGTTGCAGGCGACCAGCGAGAAACAGGCCGCGTAGCAACCGAACATGAACACATCGCCATGGGCGAAGTTGACCATGCGCAGGATGCCGTAAACCATGGTGTAGCCGAGCGCGATCAGCGCATAGATCGCCCCGATCGTCAGCCCGAACGCCAGGAAGGAGAACCACTCCGCCCGGTTGTAGCGCGGGTGCAGCAGTCCGGCGATGAACCCCGTCCCGACCACCGCCACGACCAGCAGGCGCAGCGCGAGCAGGAACCAATCGACCGCGGTCGCCCGCCGCATCCAGTCCCCAACCAGGCCGGCCTGCGGCGTGGCGAACGACACTACGGGAAGACCTTCTTCGGGTTCGCGCCGAGCTTGAAGGTGGTGGGGTCGCCGCTGGCATACTCGAAGACCGCGAAGTTCGAGGAGCCGCAGTCGCCGTTCTTATCGCAGGTCAGCTTGCCGGTGATGCCGTCGAGGTCCCGGGTCTGCATCAGGGCGTCGCGCAATGCCTTGCGGCCGATGTAGGTGTCGCCGGCGGCATCGGTCTTGGCGACCTTCTCGATCGCGCCCATCATCGCCAAGGCCGCGTCATATCCGTTGGCGTGGAAACCGCCGATCGGGTCCTCGCCGAACTTTGCCTTGTACTTCGCCAGGAAATCGCCGTAACGCGGGCTCATCAGCTTCGGGTCGTTGTCAATGCCGGTCAGCCGGTAGCCGACCGCCGCATCCCCGGCCGCCTCAAGGAACGCCGGGGCGAGCACGGCGTCCGTGCCGAGCACGGGAGTGCTGGCAAGCGTCGGCACCTCCTTCACCTGCCGCACGAGATAGGCGGACGCGCCGGTGAAGATCGGCGCAAACAGCAGTTCAGGCTTCGCGGTGCCAATCCGCGTCAGCACGGGGCGCAGGTCGGTGTCAGAGGGGGAGATCGCCTCCGCCGCGACGACCGTGCCGCCGGCCTCCTTGAACTGCTTGGCGAAGGCGTTGACCAGCTCTTCGGCGTAAAGGCTGCCGTCATGCATAGTCGCGACCTTGGTGGCGTGGACGCTCTTCGCATATCTCACGGCCGCGGCAGCGCCGTTGATGTCGTTGTAAACGAACCGCACGATGCCTTGCAGGCCCATCGGCCGGTCGGCGGCGGTCAGTGCGGGCGCGGTGGCGCTGGTCACCGCCTGCGGCATGCCGGCGTTCCAGAGGATGGGCGAACCGCCCCGCGACTCGGAGGAGCACGCCGTGCCGATCACGCCCACGATCTGCTTGTTGGCCGCAAGCCGCGTGGCGCCGGTCTGGCCGCCCTCCACGCTGCACTGGCCGTCCTCCGGCAGGTACTTGATCGGGTGTCCCGCCAGCATGTTCTTATGGTCGTCGAACGCGATCTCCGCCCCACGGGACGCATCCACCCCGAGCGAGAGATCCGGACCCGACAGCACCAGCAGGGCGCCGATCAGGATGGGCTGGCCCTTGGCGATCTTGACCACGCCGACGTCGTCCGTCACCGGACCCGACGTTTCCGCCCGTGCGGCGCCGGCCAGCGCCGTGGCAAGGGCGCCGGCGGCGAACCCGCCCATGATTATGCGTCGAAGGGTGCGGGCCATGCCAGAACTCCCTGAGGGAACCCGGAGCGGGTTCGATGCCGAAAACCTGCAAAGCCTGTGCCATGTGCCTGGGACCTGGACTCACGACCGCAGGTTCTCCCGCAACGTCCGGCCGCTATACTCCGTCCGGAATACCCCGCGCTTCTGCAGTTGCGGCACCACCGCGCGGCTGAACTGCTCGAACATGCCGGGAAACGTGGTGGGGGTCAGCACGAAGCCGTCGCAGGCGTAGTCGGCGAACAGGTCCGTCAACTGGTCGGCGATCATCTCGGCCGTGCCCACCAGTTGCGGGCACAGCTCGCTGGTGGCGAAGCGCCGGGCAGCTTCCCCAAGCGTCAGCCCTTCCGCCTGGGTCCCCTGCAGGATGACGTCGAACGACCCGCGGGAGCCTTCCTCGATGGCGATGTCGGTCAGCGGCAGGTCGGGGTCGAAGCGCGCCAGGTCTATGCCGATGTGGCCGGACATCTGCGCCAGGCCAAGCTGCGTATTAACCAGGCTGTTGACGTAGTCGGCCTGCTCGCGCGCGACCGACTCGGTGTCGCCGATCACCACGTCGATCGAGGGCAGGATCACGCACTCCTCCGGTGCCCGGCCACGCGCCGCCATCCGTCCCTTGAAGTCGCTGTAGAATGCCTGCATGTCGGCCTTCTGGTGCTGCAGGGTGAAGATCACCTCGCCCCAGCGCGCGCCGAAATCCCGCCCCCGGTCGGAGCTGCCGGCCTGCATGATGACGGGCCGCCCCTGCGGGCTGCGCGGCGTGGTCAGCGGGCCGCGGCTGCGTATCCACTTGCCGGCGTAATCGACGTAGTGGATCTTGGCAGGGTCGGCGAACGCGCCGCTCGCCTTGTCCGCCAGCAGCGCGCCGTCCTCCCAGCTTTCCCAGAGCGCGCTGCAGGCCTCCAGCACCTCGTCCGCCCGGTCATAGCGCTGCGACCGGCCCGGCATCTCGTCCAGGCCGAAGTTGCGCGCCTCCAGCGTGCTGGTGGAGGCCACCACGTTCCAGGCGGCCCGGCCGCCGCTCAGGTGATCCAGGCTGCCCAGCATGCGGGCGATCTGATACGGATGATTGAAGGTGGACGAGTAGGTCAGCCCCAACCCGATATGCCGCGTCACCCGCGCCATCATGGGCAGCACAACCGCCGGGTCGAGCAGGCAAACCTGGCCGCCACGCCCGGCCATGGTGTCGAAGCTGCCGTTATACAGGTCGTAGATCCCGAGGATGTCGGCGAAGAACAGCGCATCGAAGCGCCCGGCCTCCAGCACGCGGGCGATATGCTCGTAGCGGCTGGGGCTGAGCAGGTCGTCCACCGCGGACTCCGGATGCCGCCACGCGCCGTGATGGTGGCAGGTCGGCCCCGTCATGAGGAACGCGATAAGGTGCATTTGTCGTCCGCCCTGCATGTCATCCCCGTGCCGTATCGCTGAGGCAGGGTTGCAAGATGGGTGCCGGGCACGGAACCTGATGTTCCCGCCACCCTCCAGGAGCCACGGATGCCCACGATCTTCCTCGACTGCACGGACGACATGGCCCCTATTTGGGCAGGCGTGCAGCGCCCTGGCGACCCGGCGGTCAAGGTCAACATGTCGCCCGGGCAGCCGGCGGACCTTCCAGCCCTGCTAGCCGGCTATGACACTTGCATCGATGACCACACCTACTTCGACGCGAGCACCCTGTCCCGCTGCACCGGGCTGCGTCGGATCGTGTTCCTCGGCACCGGCGCGTCCTCGTTCATTGACATCGCGGCGGCGGAGCGTTGCGGCATCGTGGTGGACACGATCAAGGGCTATGGCGATACCACGGTGGCCGAGCACACGATCACCCTGGCCCTGGCCGCGGCCCGCAACGTGGCGCGCATGGACCGCGAGGTCCGCGCGGGTCAGTGGCGGCAGATCGAGGGCGTTCAGGTGCTGGGCAAGACGCTGGGGATCATCGGCCTGGGTGGCATCGGGCGGGAGGTGGCGCGCATGGCGGCCGGGCTTGGCATGCAGGTGGTGGCATGGAACCGTACGCCCACGCCAGGCGCCGAGGCCGGGCTCAACGACGTGCTGGCCCTGTCGGACATCCTGTGCCTGACGCTGGCGCTGAATGAGGGCACGCGCGGCTTCCTGGACGCCGGGCGCCTGGCGCGCACCAAGCCTGGCGTCATCTTCGTCAACACGGCCCGTGCCGACATCGTGGACAACGCGGCCCTGGCGCACCTGCTGGCCACCGGGCACATCCGTCACGCCGCCATCGACGTGTTCTCGCCCGAGCCGCCAGCGCCGGACGATCCCTTGCTGAAGCTGCCGAACGTGACGCTGACCGCGCATGCCGGCTTCATGACGCCCGAAGCGACGGCGACGATGCTGCGCAAGGCATTGGACATCGTGATCGCGGCTGGCGCCTAACGCCGTGGTCAGGCGCCTCCGTAGGATATCCCCAGCTCGGCCACCATCCTGGAACCCGACAAGAGCCGACGCAAAGCGGACGTGGAGGTCGTCAACACGTCGCTGCTCCCAGCTTTGTTCGAGCTGTTCGGCGCTCGCCGGGCTTGGCGACCGGCACAGGTGCGCGCGACACCTGCGCGCTGCCGCAAGCCCCTTTGCAAACGGTGTGGCGTTCCTCGCGTGGTTGGCCGTGCCCAACCCCCGTCACGCTGGGATGGAGCATCCCGCGACGCCACCGCAAATCGTCCTGGCCAGGCCACGCCCCCAGCCCCAGGCGGCGTGCCGTGCGTGCTCCAGTGAACGATGCCGGACCCACCTCGATCGGGCGCACGCCACGGGTGTGGCGGTCGAACAGGCGGGTTTGCAGGATGGCCTCAAGCTCCTGCAGGCTTTTGGTCAGGGCAGGCTGGGTGATGCCGAGGGCCACGGATGCCTTGAGCAGGCTGCGGTGCGTTTCGATGGCGTCCACCGCCCGCAGCAAGTGGAGACGCAGGCGTTGGTCCAGGTGGCGGCGGCCCGTCATCCTTCCGTGTCCCCCCTTGGCGCTTGGTGGTGCGCTCTCCGTTCCGCCCGACCAAGCAGCCCAGGCTGCGCCGGAACCGGTCAGGGACGGCGAGGCGGCGCGGCAGGCACCCTGCCGCGGCAAACATGCGCGGTGCAGGCAAAGGGGCGGGGTCCATCAGGCTGTCCAGCCTCGTAGGCCACCTGGAGATGCCGCTGGAGACGGGACGCCGCTTCGGCCGGCAAGGTCGTGACATACTTGCCCAGCGTGCCCTCGCCGGACGTGATCGGGCCCCAGAAGTCGTCGAACCCGTCGAAGTCCATCCAGATGGTTTCGGATGACTCCGAGACGTCTTCCAGGCCCGTCTGCTCGAACAGGGAGCGCAGGTCGCCGCACCGGGTCATCGGCCGGTTGAAAGCCTGGCCGCGCAACGCCACGGCGGCCGGGTCGAGCATCGCGGCGGTATCCCAGAACATGCGCTGGTGTGGCATCCCGCCGCCGCTGTTCCAAACCGCGGCTGCTACGATGCCGCCCGGGCGCACCACGCGGCACATTTCGGCCACCGCTGCCGCTGGGCCGGGTATGAACTGCAGGACAAGCTGGCTCAGCGCGGCGTCGAACGCGGCGTCGTCGAACGGCATCGCGCAGGCGTCGCCGTGCTGGATGCCAATCCGCGGGTCCGTCACCCGGTCACGTGCGGCGCGGACGTAGATATCCGACGCGTCCAGCCCTGCCAGCCTGTGCAGCGCCGGGTTGGCCGCCAGCGCGAACAGCAGGCTGCCGGTGCCGCAGCCGACGTCCAGCACGCTCCGCATTCCATCGAGCCCGGCGAAGCCGATGAAGCCCGGCGCCAGGCGGCGGCTCCACCGGCCCATGCTGCGTTCGTAGGCCGCGGCGTCGCGCGCATTGAAGGTGGAGGCCATGCCAGTCTCGGTTCCCTGGTCTCAGCTTCCTGGGCGGCCACCGATCTGTGGGATGAACATCTCGCTCCAGCGGGTCGCGGCATTCTTGATCTGTCCGGTTGCCGACAGGAAATCCGAATAGGTCATGATGCCGCTTGGGGTGGCGGTGAAGGCCGTCTCGGGATCGTCCAGCATGGTCCGGATCACCTCCGGCGCCATCTTCACCCGTGACACGCGGACGAAGCTTTCGGCTGCAGCCGCCTTGTCCCGGGCGATGGACTCGTCGGCCTCGTCCTTCGCCGCCAGGAACGCCGCGATGATCCCCGGATTGGCCTCGGCGAAGCGCTTGCTGCCGAACACGACGTCAATGGTGATCGGACCCAGCAGATCCAGGGTGGAGACCACCCGATGGATGCCGGGTTGCGTCAGCTCCTGGTTGGAGAACGGCGGCGAGGCGAAGTGGGCCGTGATCTCCGTCTTGCGCGACACCAGCGCGGCATAGGCTTCGGGATGGGGGATGCCGACCGTCAGCGGGTCCAGCTTGTCGTAGTTGGCCAAGCCGAACTCCTTGGCCACGGCCATCTGCAGCACCACGGCGGCGAAGCTGGTCTTGATGCCCGGCACCGCGATGCGGTCCTGGTCCGTGAAGTCCCGCAGGGACCGTATGGCGGGCTTGTTGGAGTTCAGCCATAGCGCCCCGTTGCCCAGGGCGCAGATGCCGGTGACGGCTGACGCCACAATGTTGCGTGCCTTGGCCCAGAGCGTGATGAACCCCGGCGCTCCAGTCCCGGCGATATCTACCGCGCCGGCCAGGACTGCGCCGTTGATGGTGTTGCCGCCGTCCAGGATGGACCAGGTAACGGCCAGCCGGCCCAGTCCCAGCCGCTCGGCATGGCGTTCCAGCAGGTTGCGGTCGCGGATCACCATCAGCGGGAGATAATGGATGCCGTAGCCGTGGGAGATGCGTACTTCATTGGCGTCGGCCCGCGCCGGGCGGAGCGGCGACGCCAGCGCCGCGGCGGCGCCAAGCACCAGGCGGCGGCGCA
>CAXTDP010000252.1:0-7787 GCA_964242295.1 uncultured Acetobacteraceae bacterium
ACGTCCGCTTCGTGTTCGTAGTGGCTGGCGGGTGGCGGGCTGGCGGCGCTGTGCACGCTGCATGAGGTGGGGATGATGGGGTGCCGGGAGCTGCAGGACCGGTGGCGAACGTCGGCGCCTGCGCTGCGTTGACGCGGCTTGGAGGACAACATGGATGCATCCCGGCTTTGGTTCCCGGCCCTAGGCGCCGCCTTTTTTGTGGCTGGGGCGGACAAGATCATCGGCAACCGCGGCTACAGCCGCATGTTCCGCCACCTCGGCTGGAGCGGGACAAGCAAACGGGTTGTCGCGGCGGCGGAGATGGCCGGGGGGGCGCTGCTCGTCGCGCGCTCGACGCGGATGCTGGGCAGCGCGATGCTGGCAGCGACGTCGGCAACGGTGCTGGCCAGCGAGGTCCGGCATGGCGACGGAAGGCTGGCGCTGCCGCGGGCGGCGCTGCTGCTGGCGGCGCTGACCGGGTTCGCGGGGCGGCGCTGACGCATCTGCCGACACCCGGCGACAAATCCTAAACAGCCGGGACCTGTCCGGTCCCGCAAGGGGCCGTTAATGGTCCGCAATGAGCAGTGCGGGCGCAGCAAGCATTCCCCTGACGGCTGCGGCAAGTCGGCTTCCTGCCTTGCCCTGGCTGGTAAGCTTGCTGGCCGGCCTGGCGGGTGCGTTGGCGCTGCTCCCGACGCAGGTGCTGTTGGGGACCTCGCCGTTCTGGGACAACCCGCGCGGCATTGTCGGCGGATCGTGGACGGACATGCTGACGGCATCTTCGGGCTACGTTGCTTTTGTCCGGGATAGCTGGCGCTGGCCGCTGCTTCAGGTCGCAGGACTGGGGCGCGACGGGTCCAGCGTCCTGTTCACGGACAGCGTGCCGGCCGTTGCACTGGTGGGCCGGCTGCTGTTCCAGGCGACGGGCCGCGTCGTCCCGCTGTATGGACTGTGGTCCGGGCTGTGCATTGTGGGGATGGGGCTGGCTTTCACCTGGCTGTTGCGGGCGCTAGGCGCTCGCAGCCTGACTGCAGCCGTATCGGCGTCGGTGATCGGGGTGTCAATGCCGGCGCTTATCGGCCGCTGGGGGCACCTGTCGCTGATGGCCCAGGCGCTCGTGCCGCTGGCGCTGGCCATCTACGTCCGGCTGCATGCCGCGCCCCGGCTGCGCGCCGGTATCGTCCTCGCATGGTCGTCCGGCATGTGCATCGGCAGCTTGTTGGTAAGTCCATACTTGTTGCTGATGGTGGGTGGGATCATGGCTGCGGCCGTCCTGCAGGCCGGGACAGACCGGCGGCTGCCGCGATGGTCCGCCGCGGCAGTGCTGATGGCGCTTGCAGCCGTAACAGCCGGCGCCATGCTCGCACTGGGCTATGGAGCAACGGGAGGAACAGCGTCCGACACGGGATTTGGCATCTACTCGACCAACCTGCTGTCGCCGATCCTGCCTTATGATTTTGTGCTGCCTGGCGGAGCCGGCTACACCGTGGACGGCACCGGCGGGCAGTATGAGGGTGGGGTCTTCCTCGGGTTTGGGGCGCTGCTGCTGATCGTTGCCGGGTGGCGAAGCCTGGCGGGGTATCTGACACAAGGGGCGCGGCGTCACCCCTGGCTTCTGTCTGTCACCATCGGGTTCTTGCTGCTGGCCATATCGAACGAGGTTTACCTCGGCAGCGTCCACCTGCTCAGCATACCCCTGCCCGGAAGCGTGCTTTGGGCGGCTGGCATCTTCCGGTCGAGTGGACGGTTTGCCTGGGTGGCAATGTATCTCGTCACAGCCCTTGCCATTGTCGCAGCCGCGCAACGGAAGCAGAGCGGGCTGATCCTGTTGCTGGCGGCGGCGGTCCAGTGCGTCGCCGTGATGCCGCTGCGCCAGATGGTTCGCGAGTCCGCTGCTGGGATGCCAGAGACGGTGCTCGACCGGGCGGCCTGGCTGTCCGTGCTGCCCGGCGCTGATCAGCTTGTGGTTGACCCGCCGTTTGGCTGCCTGCCCAAGGAGGCATCCAGCCTGCCGCTCATAAAAGCCGCGGTGGAGTTGCAGTTGATGGCTTCCCAGGCAGGCGTGCCGACCAACACGGTGTATGCGTCGCGGACGGCGCCGGACTGCACGGTGCCGGTGCTGAACAGCCGATCCCTGGTGGCCTATCTGCGCCCGGTGACGGCAGGTCCTGAACTGACATGCCGGGCTGGGCGGCTGATGACGGTGTGCAGCGCAGCCCTGCAGGCCCTGCCGGCATCGCTGGCCACCGTAACCTTGGAGGCCAAGCGTGCGTCTCCATGATCCCGCCCGCCGCCAACGTGCCGCCATGTCGAACCTCCTCTCGCGGACTGGCACCCCGGCTTACCGCTGGAGGCCGAAAGCGAGCCTTGGAGGACGATTTTGGAATTGAAGGAACGGCAACTCCTCAGTGAAGGCGCCGCCCAGCACTGGTACTACCGCGCCAAGGCGGACGCGTTGGACCGCATCGTCAGCCAAGTGCCCGGCACGGTCTTGGACGTGGGTGCCGGCGCCGGGTTCTTTTCCCGCCACCTGCTGGAGCGTGGCGCTGGCCAGGCCACCTGCGTGGACCCTGGCTACGGCGCCGCCTGGGATGAGGAGCATGCCGGGCGCCCCCTGCTGTTTCGCCGGCACGCACCGAAGCAGCCGTCCAGCCTGATCCTGATGATGGACGTGTTGGAGCATGTGGACGACGACATCGGCCTGGCCGCCGAGTATATCCGGGTTGCCCGGCCGGGAACCCAGCTTGTGGCCACCGTGCCGGCGTTCAATTGGATGTGGAGCGCACACGACGAGTTCCTGGAACACCGGCGCCGCTACACTCTGCTGGCGCTGCAGGCAGTGCTGCGCCAGGCCGGACTGCGGATAGACGGGGCACGCTATCTTTACGGGCTTTTGCTGCCCATTGCGGCGGCTAGCCGGCTGCCCGAGCACTTGACACGCCGATTGGGCCGCCCGGTGCCCGCCGCCAGCCAGATGCGCCCGGCCGGAAAGTTGGCGAACCTCCTGCTGCTGGCGGCATGCCAGTTGGAGGCACGGCTGCCCTCGAACAAGGTGGGGGGCCTGACGGCGATGGCTTGGGGCACCGTGCCCTGAGCTGTCCGGCGTCGCCGCACCCGCACTTCCGATCTCAGAAGCATCCGGCCCGGGAGGGGGTGCCGCACCCGCTTTAAACCCGCCCCGGACGTTCCACCTGTCCCGGCATGACGCGACACCGGGTTAAGCAGACGCAATCAGCAAGTCTGGAAGCGCAGGACATGCCGCAATCCTGCGTCCTGTGCGGCCGGGTCATCCCGCCGCAGGCGCGGTCGTCCAGGCATCACCTGATCCCGCGCCTGAAGGGCGGCGCACATCTGGGCACGGTGCGGCTGCACCAGATCTGCCACTCCGCCATCCACGCCCGCTACACCGAGGCCGAGATCGCCCGCCGCTTGGCCGACCCGGCGGCGTTGCGCGACGATCCGGAGCTGGCCCGCTTCGTCGCCTGGGTGCGGACCAAGCCGGACGACTTCCACGCGCCGACGCGGGCGAGCCGCGGACGGACGGCGAAGTGGAAGTAGGCGCAGTCAGTGCACCAGCATCTTCGAAGACGCCCACACCCTCGAGGATCGCGTAACGCGCCGCATCCTCAACTACCTCGCCCGTGTCCATCCATGAACACGCCATGGCGCACCACCGTGCAGGCGGCGCCCATCTCGCTCCGCGTCATCTGCCCTATGCCCAGGATCGGTCAATCCAGCACAATCCTGGTCCCTGCCCCGACGCCTATAGATAGGGCAGCATCAGCCGAACGGCGTGGTCGCGCAGCCGAACAGGCATTGGACGCCGGTCCAGGTCCGCCTGGGTCAGCGCGGCGCCGCGGCTGGCGAGCATCAGCGCCGTAAGCTGCCGGGCCAGGCCATCGTCGAGCACCTCTAGACACAACTCGAAGTTCAGCCGGAACGAGCGGATGTCCCAGTTGCAGCTTCCGATCAGGCACCATCTCCCGTCCACGACCATGAGCTTGGAGTGGCGGAACGGCGGCGGGCAGAGCCAAATGCTCACCCCCTCGTCCAGGAGCGGGCCGACATTGGCGCGGGTGGCCCAGTCCATAAAGCGGTGATCGCTCCGTTCGGGGATCACCACGTCCACCGAGACCCCACGCATGGACGCCAGGGCCAGGGCGGTCGTCAGCCGCTCGTCCGGCAGGAAGTATGGGGTCATCACCGCGATGCTGTCCCGCGCGCAGGCGACGGCCTGCAGGACCGCGAACTCGATCTTCTCCAAGTCGCTGTCCGGCCCGGATTCCACGACGCGCGCCGGGGCGCCGTCCCCACCGGACAGGTCCGGGAACCAGGCGGCGCCTTGCAGCTCCTCGTCCGTGGCGAAGGCCCAGTCCTGCGCGAAGTCGGTGGCAACCTGGGCGACAACCGGCCCCTCGACCCGGAAGTGGGTGTCCCGCACGGGCCGCCGCGGATGAGTCGCCATGACGTTCTCGTCGGCGATGTTCATGCCGCCGGTGAAGGCGACCGCCCCGTCCACGACCAGCGTCTTCTTGTGGGAGCGCAGGTTGATGAACGGCATGCGCCAGGGCAGCAGCGAGTGCATGAATCGCGCGGCCGGCACGCCCTGGCGCCGCAGCCGGTGGTAGGCGCGCGACAGCAGCCAGCCGCCGCCGATCCCGTCAACCAGGACCCGCACCTCGACGCCGCGGCGGTGGGCGCCGGCCAGCGCGTCGGTGAACCGGCTGCCCCAGGCATCGGTGCGGAAGATGTAGGACGACAGGCAGACGCTGTGCCGCGCTGCCGCGATCGCCGCCAGCATGGGTGGGTATGCTTCGTCGCCGTCCCGATAGACCTGCACCAGGCCGGGCAGGAGCTGGCTGCCGGTGATGCGGCCGATGCCACGTTCCAGCGGGCGCAGGTGGCCGTCGCTGCTGGCTTCGGGCGGGTCAGGTGGGCCGCCTCGCCTGTCGCCGGCCGGGCGGAGCCGGCGTGCCCGGCGCTGCACACGGTTGATGCCGAACAAAAGGTAAAGGACCGTGCCCGTGATGGGCGCCAGCCAGGCCAGGCCGATCCAGCCCGCGGCCGACGCCACGTCGCGCTTGCGCAGCAGCGCGTGCGCGGTGACGAGGGCAGCAAGTACGATACCGAGCGCGAACAGCGGCTCCGGCCGGATGCGGAGCAGGTAGGCCCAAAGGTCGTTCATCATCACGTCGCCACCCTGCCCCGGCTGGCGCCCTCTTCCAAGCCGAGGCGCTGCACTGCCCGGTCATGACCAATCGATGATTGCTGCTGTGGGCCGACGGGGTTGGCCAGCCGTTGATGGTCGCCCTGCAACGCAGCGATTGACCTGAGCAGGCTTGGGGGGCCTGTCACACGGATGCGCCGCCCCTCACCTCCGAATGAGGTCGTTCAGGCCGGGTCCCGCCAATACCGGTTCGCTGATTCGAATTGATCTCTCATCCGGGGGGAACGGGAACATGCCACTTGGCAACTCGTCTTTGCCACCTTCGCTGAGTGATGGAAACATCGGGCGGCAAGACTGGCTGACTACCGCCGCGCTGCTTTGGAGATGTTGCTTTGGAACATTCGGGGAAGGGTCCAGCCGGCGTCGAAGACGAGCAAGCGCACCAGCAATCCAGGGAAGCGCCGGCCCTGGACCACGACGAAAGGTGATCCTGGCCTAGCCTGCACCAACACACGCTGTAGTGGCAGATCGTTCAGGCATTTCTGGGATTCCTGCGGATTGGGGGAAAAGGCACGGGACCAACAGCCCGCGGTTCCAGGCCCACTACCGCGCCCAACGCTCCCCTAAGCGCGCCGCTGGATGTTCGAGGCGCTGCCCGACCACCTCACCCGTTGTCCCGCCTGCAGCCAACGCATGACGTGGCATACACTGACGTAAACCTGGCAGGGCAACGCTAGGTCTGCTGCGTCATATTGTGTTCCACCGACGCGGAGGGCCTAAGCTGTCATGCCGCACTTGCGATGGCGAAGCAGGGCAAGGCCGGCAAAGCCGAGGGCCAGCAATGTCGCCGAGGCTGGCTCGGGAACCGGCGTGACCAGAGTGCCGGAGTTGCCTGTCACGTAGCCGACCGTATGGTTGTCGGACTCGTAGCCGCCTACTCCCGGATTTTCTGCGAACACTATGCGGTCGAACGAGCCTGCTTGGTCAAAGAAGTTCACAAAAGCGAAGGGCTGGTTGCTGACCTGGCCTTGAAATGCTTGGGTCGGATTGCCGCAGTATGCGTTCGAGGCACTCGGGCAAGCACCGACCATGGCGATCAGGTCGGTCGGCGTGAATTGGTAGACTTGGGTGGCGCCACTGTAGAAAGTGACAGTATTGCCCTGGTCCAAGGCTGACAACCAGAAGCCGAAGTAGTTGATGCCAGTCGGCAGCGTGGTCGCAAGCGAGACCTGGTAGCCGCTCGAAGCGTAGGTTACGGCGTAGTTGCTGTCCCGAGCGGCATTGCTGCTGTCAGCAGCGCCGCCATACAGGCTTGGTGACGCGACTTCCACGTTGCTGTAGGTGCCGCTTATAACTCCGCCGGTGCCGTAATCCGTCGAGAAGGTCTGCCCGGCACCCGTCGAGCGCGCGTCGAACGTTTCGACGCCGATCGTGCAGGTGCCAGTGCCGAGCGTCGCGCAGAGCGATGCCTGGTTAGCCGACTGCACGCCAGGCGCCTCGAACGTGACGTTGAAGGCAGCTGCCTTGGCCGCGCTGCTGGCCGTGAGGCACACCGCAACCAGGGCGGTGCTTAGCAGGATCGGGTGCCGCGAACTTGGAAAGCAGGACAGAAGGTTGATGCTCATCAGAAGCCTCTCCAGCCAGTTGCCTCCAACGGGCAGCAACATTCCTTGGAATTACCATACAAAGCTACGCAGTCAAGATGAACGTCCGTTAAAATTTGTTAATAGGACACGTACGCCTCTATATTCCTGCGGTGCGGCATGGACAGCGGGACGTGGCGGCTCGGGCGTGTGCACAGGTGTTGGATGGACCGGCACAAGGGCGTCCGGAACCAGCGCGGCATAGGCGGCTTTGCCCTGACCTGACCCGGAGTATTCGTCCTGCCGTTCAAGCTGAACCGGCATTGTCACCGCCACATTCGGCAACGTGGCGGCGACAGCACCTAGGCGGCGGGCTCGCGCCGAGGCGGTTACCGGCAGGTTCAAGCAGGTGATCGGCGACGGGCGAAGCCGGTCCCCGGAATGTAGGGCCGACGCACGCCCCGCCCACCTTACGTCTTGGCTGCGGCGACCGTTTGGTTGAACAAGATGCGGCGTTCATCGTCCGTGGGTGGCGACGTGCGCCGCAGCTCCTTGCCCAGGTCAACCCCGCGCCGGACGGCTGGACGGTGCTTGATGGCATCCCGCCAGCGCGCCACGTTGGGGAATGGGTCAAGCGACTGGCCCAACGGCTTGGCGATCAGCACCCAGGGCCACGACGCCATGTCCGCGATCGAGTAATCACCCAGGATATATTCCCTATCTCCCAGGCGCTGCTCCAGCACGCCGAGGCAGCGGGCGTATTCGCTGGCGTAGCGCTGCTTGGAATAGAGGTGCTCGCCCTGCGCGTAGTTGACGAAGTGGCTGAGCTGCCCCGCCATCGGGCCGAGGTTGGCCATCTGCCAGAACAGCCATTCCATCAACGCCACCCGGTCCCGGGCGCCGGTCGGGGCAAACCGGCCGGAGCGGTCCGCCAGGTGCAGCAGGATGGCAGCGGATTCGAAGATGGCGAGCGGGCCGCCGGCAGCATCTTGATCCACGATCGCCGGCATGCGGCCGTTGGGGCTGATCGCGAGGAAGTCCGGCGTGTGCTGCTCGCC
>CAXTDP010000253.1:0-7783 GCA_964242295.1 uncultured Acetobacteraceae bacterium
GGAGACTTTCGAACGCCAAGCGGCGTCCGAAACCCTTCACGTAAGCCGACGTTCAGATTGAGACACTGCCCACGGCGCTGGTCTCTCTCAAACTGTCCGTGGTTCGAGAGCATCGGCCAGGTCCTCGATCAGCTCGACCAGCCTTTCATACGGGATTATGGGCAAGTGGGATGGCTGCGGCGCCCGGACCCCGGCCGCATAGATGGAGAGGGCATCCCGGACGGCGATCTTGGCTTCCGGCACCGTCAAGCCGCCGGCACGCTCGATCAAGACAAGGTGCTTCATCACGTCGCTATTCACGGCGACCGTCACCATGGCAGGCGGCGGGCTGGTATCTCCTAGGGCGTCAATCTCGACAGCCCGCAGCATCCCGCTGAAGGCATGCGGCTGGGCATCCAGCGCCGCTGCGTCTTCCGCCATGGAGGGCAGCGCAGAGACGGGCAGGTCGCCCGGCAGTGACACGGCAGCGCGCCGGCTGGCCTCGACCGCAGGCACCCCGGCCGCCAACTCCCGGCCGTAGTTGGTCAGCAGCAGTTGCAGCCCTTCAGACATGCCGGCGTGCCCGGCGTCGGAGGTGCCCGCGCCGCTCAGGAGTGCCTTGCGAGCCATGGTGACGGCAGCGCCGTCCTTGACCAGGTCTGGGTGCGATGGTGGCAGCATGACACAGGGGCGGTTGCGGCGGACAGCGCCGGCCATGTCCAGCACGGTGTATGGGATGCGGGCGTGGACCAGGCGCGACCCGAACACTAGAATCGCCTCGCCGGGCTTGAGCTTGCGCACGTCGGTCCAGCTCACCCGGTTCACCTCCCGGATTTCAGCGTTGTCCGAGACCACGCTTGCGTTGGTGTATTCAGAAGTGTGGCGATACGACGCGGATTGCGTGACCTGCATGGTTCCGGCGGTTTTCTCGACATAGCTGCGGGTTTCCCCGCCTTCCTGCAATCGCATGACAATCTGCAGGTTGGCGTTGCCCAGCAGGGAGAACAGCCGTTCGCCGATCCGTGCCTTGAGGCCAGCCGCTTCCTGAAAACCGAGCAGGAATTGCATCCGCAGCCCGCGCCCCATGGCCAGCATCGCATCCATGCCGGGCGTCGCGTAGTACACCAACTCGTCAAACACCACCCGGAAGGATGCCAGGGCGTCGGCCGGCTGGTTGGCGATGATGTCTTCATACTGCCCCTCGACCCGCCCGCCGAGGCTCAGTGCCATGACGCTCTTGAGCATCGCCACGATGATCTTGCCGAGCGCCGCCGTCGTCTTCTCGCTCCCCTCTAGCACAGGCAGAATGACCACCAGCACCCGGCGGTTCAGCACGACGTCGCGCATGTCGATGTCGCCGCTTTCGGTGCGGAAGATGTGCCCGAGCGTCATCAGCCATTGACTGAGTACTTCGGTCAGTTGCATGGCGACGAATGAGTGCTGTTCCGCCGGCTGTGTGCTTTTCTGATCCTTAATCGACACATCCAGATCGAAGCCACCGGTCTGCCCGAGGTAGTCCCGCAATCCCTGGACGTACTCGTTCGGCAGGTCGTGCAGATCGAGCGTCTGCACCGCACCGGTTTTGGAGTCAGTCAACTTGACGTGCCGCGTCTGCGCGATGCGGACCACGTTGCCCAGTTCGGTCAAGTCCCGCACACGCTCCAGCGTGGTGGGTACGCCGCGTTCAGTGCGCAGCCACTCCAGGATGGGCGCGATGATGCCGAGGAACGCCACCACCCGGCCGTGGAACATCGCCGAGTTGCCATCCCCGCCGGGTTCATTGAGCTGCCCCACCAGTATCTCGCGGATCATGTTGGCGCGGGCCTTGGCGAAGGGCGCCAGGGTGAAGCTGTCTGATCCGTTGGCGGTCAGGAAATTGAGAACGAACACGTCGTCTTCGCGGCCATACTTGCGGCACAGCGCCATGAACTCGGCATAAAGCTTCGTCTGACCCTTGCCATCAACGTAGAGCACGCCGGAGCCTTGGGCGAGCGCGTTGACCAAGGCCAGCGACTTCAGCGCTTCCGTCTTGCCGCTGCCGGTGGTGCCCGGCACGGCGACGTGTTGCGGGATGTCTTCCAGGCCGTGCCAGACCTGGTGCTTGGTCCCAAGCTGGTGCCCCAGGTAGTCCGCCCCTTGGCCGATCCGGGGCTTGTCCCGTTCGTCCAGGTCGTTGGGATCGCGGAGCCTGGCCTTCATGGGGATACGCATCGGCAGCCGAACCCGGCCGCAGAACACCGCGCCGACATAGAATAGGGCAGGGGGCACCACGAACTCGACGGTCCCAGGGACGAGCGCCACCGACACGGCGCCAGCCGCCAGCAGCCCGGCGCATGTGGTGCCATTGCGCAGCTTTTCCCGCCACCGGACACCCCATCGGCGGGTGTCGCGGTGCAGGTCGCGCCCGCTTTTTTCGTGGTGCTCCTGCGGCCCGTGAAGGGTAAGCCTTGCCATGGCTACTTCAGCCGCAAGCCGAACGGGTCGGCATCATGCGCAGCAGGTTGGCCCCCCAACACTGGAGCCGGCACAGCCCGCGGTGCTTGGCCGATGCTGGGCACGGGCATGTCCAGCGGGATCGGCTGCTGCGGCGCCGCCAACGCCGCTGCGGCATCAGCAAGGGAGACAGTTGGGGAAGGGTGATTGCTGCTCATGAACTCGACACCGGCACCGATCGCGGCCGAGCAGCCCAGCAGAGCAAGAGTTGTCAGGATGCGCCGCTTAGGACGGACCCCATTGCCGGCGATGACGGGCAGGGCATGCAAGCCGGACAGGTCCAGCCATGTGACCTCCCCGGCAGGGGCCTGTATCTCAACTGACCCGCTGGCATGACGGATGCACACACGGGCGTGGGTAGTATCGGACATGGCGCGTTCCTCCAGGTTACGCCATGCGAGCCTCCCCTAGCCCGGTGCGAACGCTCAGCATGGCGCGGTCAATCGACGGGCTGGGCAGCGGACGGCCCGCCATGCGCTCCGCCGCAAGATGATCCCGTGCGCCAAGGGCCTCGACGTAAGGGTTCGGCATCCCCATGGAGTGCAGGGCATACCAAAGCCCGCGGTCCACGAGCTTGAGGCCGTTGAACTGTGCTGGCGCCAGGACGCCAGCCTTGTCCCGTGCGTGTTCAAGCACGGCCATCAGCGCCGTGGTCTGGAAAGCATGCCGGGCTGCCACCTCGACGCACCCGGCCGTCACGTCCCGGTCGGCAAGGATCACATCGGCCCGTGCCACCAGCTCCGCAGACATGGCTATAGCGTCCCGATTGGCGCACCCTGCGATATGCGCGGCGAAGTCGCCCAGCAGCCTCGTGGCCTCCGCCCGTTCACGCACGCCATGGAGCGCGAACGCTGCGAACAGGAACCGCGCATGAGGTTGGGCAGCAGCAGGGCCTGTCCATACCGGCCCAAGCTGCCGGGCGAGGGCCAGGCGGCACAGCGCCGGCTGAAAACCTGCCTTGGCGTCCCAGGCATGCCTTGCGATCCACTCCGGCGCGTGTAAGGCGAAGTCATTGGCCCGCGGCGTCCCGGGCTGCGGCTCGACCAGTGGCTGCTCACGGCCGACATAGCTCCCAGCGCACCGGAACGGATCACCTTGCGCGCGGAACACCCCATCGGCATCCAGCACGGTGCGGAACCGGCGGGACGGGGCGAAGAAGTAGGCAGCAGCAGCCAGCCCGAGCAGGAGAACGCATGCCGGCACGCTGATTGACCCACCTACGACGTTGAACAGACGTCCGAGCTGCGCCAGCGTCATCTGCTCAGGACGGATCGACACCACCTGCCGATCCACCCTGTCATAGGCGGACGTGACCGAATGCAGCGCCTGTAACTCGGCATGTTTCCAGGCCAGCAGGGCATAGGCGATCTGCCCATGCAGGTTCAGCCACAGCCAGCCGGCCAGCACCGCGGTTGCCGCCAGCAGCAGCAGATAGAAGCTGACCGGCCGGTTGACGCGCGGCGGTGATTGTTCATCCATGCTGCTTATCCCCACGGCGAAGCTGCCGCACGGCCCGTAGCGCCTTGTTCAGATAGGCGTCTTGCAGATCGGGTCGCATCGAGTGATAGCGGGCCACCCCTTCCCATAGCTTGCCGCCGCTGTCCCGCAGGTTCATGCCGAAAATCCAGGCTGCGGCTTCAGCGTTGGCGCACAAGTCATCACGCACCAGCCGCCGGGCTTCCGCTTCCGGCACGTCCCAATAACGGGCGATCTTGGGCAGCCAGATTTCATTGACCTGGAACGGGCCAAGGTCGCCGGTCCCATTGGTGTTCGGGCTGCGCATGCCTAGCCGGCCACCCTCGACCATCAGCAGGACCACCATAGCAGCCGGCGGCACGTCATGCACTTGGGCCGCGCCCAGAATGCAGGATTGCAGCAAGGCACCCTCCCGAGGCTGCGCCGCGGCTGGCGCTGCGCTGAGTGCGGCGACAAGCGCCACCAGCGCCCAACGTCTCACGACGCCGCCTGCAAGACATGCTGGCGCGCAAGGCTGGCCACCCTCGACAGGTCATTGACCAGCAGCGCATCCGGTCCCTTGGCCCGTTCCACCGCTTCCACCAGGCAGAGCATCACGACCGAGAAGGGGACGCCAGCAACGCCAGCGACGCGGACGGTCAGGAGGGCGGCGGCATCGGGCTGCAGGTCGATGCCGATGGGTAGGCGCAAGGCCTCCCGGCATACCGCATCGGCCGCAGCCAAGAAGATCGGCAGCGCTCCATCTGCGGCGCCGGCAGTCTCGACCTGCATCCGATGCACCTCCCCCGTGGTTTCGTCGGCGAGGGCCAGCGGTAAGCCAAGGCCGGCAAGGTGACAGGCCAGCAACCCGCCCAGGCGCCCCACGTCGATACCTTCGCTCATGAGAAGCGCCGCCGCTTCCAGTGCGGCACGGCCGGACGCTCACGTCCTGCCAGCAATCGGCGGCAGGTCCGCCAGGCGGCCGGGACCGTGAGGCCGAACCGCTCCGCAATGGCGAACACCAGGATGCCGGCAACGGCGACATAGAACGTCGCCCAGGCCATGTGCAGCGCCCAGAGGACCATCGGAAACAGGATGCGGGCGTCGCAGCCCATGAAGCGCAGGGGCGAGCCGGTTTCGCGCCACATCAGAAATCCTCCAGGAGCTTGGCCGCGGTGTCTTCCGAGATCAGCCCGGCCCGCAGCGCGTTGGTGGCCGCGACGGCGAAGGTTTGCCCCTTCTCGACCAGAAGCCGGCGAGTGAGGCCGGGCCACTGGCTTACGGGCGTGTCCAGCAGAGCCTCACGTTCTTGCGGCCCGATGACGACATACTCCCGGAGCTGGACGCGGCGCCCATCGGTGGACGGCACGAGCAGGCAATTCACGATCAGCCGCAGGGACTGTGCCAGGCTGATAGCCCGGTCTTCGCGTTCGTCCGTTGGGAACATGCCCAGGATGCGCTGGACGGTTTCAACCACGGAATTGGTGTGCAAGGTCGAATACACCGCCGCACCCGTCTGCGCCGCCATCATGGCGACTTCCATGGTCTCCCGGTCCCGGCATTCTGGGCTGAGCATGACGTGGAATGCCCGCCGGAGTGCGCCCCGCATCCCGGCAAGCACGTCGTGCATGTGCCGCGGCACCTCGGAGGGGCTGTACAGCCCGCGCGAGTTGATCCGGTCGAACTCGTATTCGAGGGGCAGCGCAAACTCGATGATCTTGCCGTGGAAGCCGGGATCTTCGAGCAGGCTGCGCACCATCCCGGCGAGCGTCCGGGTTTTGCCTGTGCCCACGGCGCCGCAGATCAGCACCAGCCCGTTGCGTGGGCGGTAGGCCCGCAGGATCGGCGCTTCGATGCCCATGGTGTCCAGCAACGGCGGATCGTTCTCGATGCGGCGCAGGGTAATCTGCACCCCGTCCGCCCCTTGCGTCATGATCGAAGTGCCGTTGACTCGGAAGCGGTAGCGGGCTTGCGAAGGAGCCAGCGGCAATCCGCTGCTACCCCCGATGCGGTAGCGTTCCCCGCCCGGGGGCTGGACGACGTGCGCGATGTCGAAGTCATGCGCCTTCTTCAGGTGCGCCAGCGCCGTGGGGCCGTAGAGCAGGTGCGCGGCGCTGTTCACCTCCTCGGCAGTGACGGCGCGGGGCATGACGTCGTGGAACCGCCCATGCACCACCATTTTGATGGGCCTGTTTGTCTGGACGTGCAGGTCGGACATCTCACAGCGGTGTGCCCATACGAACAGGTCATCCCACGCCTTGCCGGCCAGCACGGGTGGCGCTGCCGGCCAGGCATAGGGGTTCGGCGCCGTGATCGCGTTCATGGGCGCGGCTGCTCGATCAGCCCGCCCGGCGGCACTGGCGGCACGTTGCGCCAGCGCCCCGGCCTGGCATTCAGGACGCTGGGGTTGCGGATTTCAATGTCGGTATCGTTGAGGCGCAGCACGGACCCGCCGCCCTGGACGCGCCGGAAGTTCATCCGCATGGTCGGCCGTTCGACCATGCCGGCCGCCAGCAGTTCCTTGTAGCGGAACATGCCCACCAGGCTGGACCGCAGGGCGGACAGCTTGGCCAGGAACACCTCGACGGCCTGGGTCTCACCCAGCGCCCAGCCTTCAGCCACCACCTGTTCCCAGTAACGCACCTCGTCGCGGTTTTGGGGGCGAGCGGTGTCTGCCGGTGGCTCCGGCGCCGGGAACGTCTGCACCAGGTAGCTGCGCCAGTTCGGCGGCTCTGACCCAATTTCGGCGTTCCGTGTGATACGGTAAATGCGCCCCGTGGTTCGGGCACGCTGCCCGCCCTGTTCCAGCGCCATCGCGCGCTGCGCCTCGCTGACCACCGGGGGCAACAGCAGCGTGCTGCCGTCGCCCAGTGGGATCACCACGCGCCGGAAATCGAACGTCCGATCCAACTCCTGTTCATGCTGCTGGAGCATAAGGTTGAGGGCATAGCCCCGCGCATAGAGGCCGCCGGCAGCGCCGTAGCTGGTGCCGGCTTCCTTCAGGATGGCTGCCCGCCCCTCTGGAATGCGGGACTCTGGGTTGAGGCCCGGCCGCGCCGCCATCAGCGTTTCCAGCGACGGCGGGCGGTCCAGCGGCACGATGCCCGCCCGGATGGAAGCGCCGGTAATGGGCGAGTTGGCCGGCTTGGTCAGCGCCGCAGCCCGCGCAGGCGCATCCTGGAACGGTGCAGACGGATAGCCGTCTTCGGCATAGGCGAGGACCGGCGCCGTCAGCAGCGTAGCAACCAGGAGCGCGCTACGCATGGTGCACCACCACGATCAGGCGTTCGTCCGGGCGGACCACGACATCGGCACGGCTTGCGGCTTGCGTGCCGACACGGCGGAGGAGATCAAGCACGGGCACGTTCTGCCCGTCCAGCTCCATAGTTACCGGATCAGCGCCAGCGACGGCGTTGCTGCTGAACCGGTATCCGACCTTATCGGCCAGTGCGCGGGCCACGGCGTCAATCGGTGCCTTCATGCGCAGCGACACCGCAGCATTCAGTTCCGGGTGGGGAGGCACCGTGTTGAGGGCGATGGAGCTGCCCACTGCCGGGCCAGCGCCCGTCGTCGCGGCTGCCATATCGACATCGTGCATGCTGGTAAGCAGCGCGCGTTCGGCATCTGCGGCGCCCGGGATCGACACCTGCGCATCATGCGGTGTGGTGCAGGCGGCGAGAGCTGCCAAGGCGAGAAGGTGAAGGGCTTTGCGGAACATCCTCTGAAACTCCATACTGGGTTCAGAGGATGTCCTATGCGGGTGCGAACGAGCGCAGGCGTTGGTAGTGTTGCAGTTTGATTGTCGGCTTACGTGAAGGGTTTCGGACGCCGCTTGGCGTTCGAAAGTCTCCGAAGA
>CAXTDP010000254.1:0-7772 GCA_964242295.1 uncultured Acetobacteraceae bacterium
GCCACGCTTGGCGCTAGAGCCATGCACGAGATCCAGGCCGAAGCCGTGCATCATGCGCCCGATCAGGCGCCCGTCCTGGTGGCGGCTGACCAGGACGTGCATCCGGCCCCGCGCCGCGCCCGCCGCGGCCCGGCTGCGCAGGGCGTGGGTCCACAGCGCCGGCATCAACGGCAGGCATTCGTGCCAGAAGGCGAAGATGGCGGGGGTGGCGTAAAGGTATGGCCCAAGCTGCTCCGCCCCGTGCAGCGTCCAGCGGGTGCTGTTCAGCGCAAACCGCAGGTAGGCGCCCATGGCGCTGGTGCCGAGCGCGATGGTGCGGGGATGACGGAGGAAGCGCTTCAGCATGGGACGCCGGGCGGTAGCATGCGGACCGGGGACCAGCAAACCGAGCGCCGACCTTCTCCCTCTCCCTCTCCCAGAAGGAGAGCATCAGCCGGGGTGGCCGACCAGGACCAGGTTGGCCAGGAATATCTCGGCGCAGGCCCGCCAACTGAAGCGTTCGGCATGGCGGCGGCAGGCCGCGCGGTCGCCGGACAGGGCGCGCAGGGCGGCGGCGCGCAGGTCGTGGTCCAGTGCGCCAACACCAGGGGCCGCGCCTTCCAGGATGTCGGCTGGCCCGGTGACAGGGTAGGCGGCAACCGGCGTTCCCGAGGCCAGGCTTTCCAGCAGCACCAGTCCGAAGGTGTCCGTCAGCGAGGGGAACACGAACACGTCGGCGCTGGCATAGATCTCGGCCAGGGCCTCCCCATGCCGTTCCCCCAGGAACCGCGCGCCTGGGTAGGCACGGGCCAGGGCGTCCCGCTGCGGGCCGTCGCCGACGACGACCTTGGTGCCGGGGAGGTCGAGGGACAGGAATCCCTCCACGTTCTTTTCGACCGCAAGCCGGCCGACATACAGGAACAGCGGGCGCGGCCTATCCTGCGCCGGGACCGGCAGCGGGTGGAACCGCGCCAGGTCCACGCCGCGCGTCCAGGGCCGCACGTTGCGGAAGCCCCGCTGCACCAGCTCGCCCCGCAGGCTGGCGGTGGCGACCATCGTTGCCGACCCGGCGTTGTGGAACCGCCGCAGCCAGGCATAGCTCAGCCCCGTGGGCGCACGCAGGCGGGCGTGCAGATACTCCGGGAACCGGGTGTGGAACGAGGTGGTGAAAGCCATGCCCTGCCGCACGGCCCAGCGCCGCGCCGCCAGGCCCAGCGGCCCCTCAGTCGCGATGTGCAGCGCATCCGGCCGGAACGCCTCGATCATCGGCGCCAGGCGCCGCCCCGGCAGCAGCGCGACCCTGATCGTCCGGTAGGTCGGCATCGCCATGGTATGGAACCGGTCCGGGCCGATCACCTCGACCTCGTGCCCCAGCGCCGTCAGCTCGGCGGCCACCATGGACAGGGTGCGGACGACGCCGTTCACCTGGGGGTGCCAGGCGTCGGAGACGACCAGGATGCGCAAGGGCTTACGCCGCGGCAGCCTCCTCCGCCTTAACCGGGCGTGGGGTATAGAAGGACAGGTTGTTCAGCGCCGCCCAGTCCAGCAGCTCCAGCCGGCCGTCGTGATGCTCGACCAGCGCGGTGCAGCTCTCCACCCAGTCGCCATCGTTCACATACAGGATGCCGTTCACCATCCGCATCTCGGCATGGTGGATGTGGCCGCAGACCACGCCGTTGAAGCCGCGCCGCCTGGCCTCGGCGGCCAGCGCGGTTTCGAACAGGTCAATCGCCTTCACCGCCCCCTTCACCTGCCGCTTGAGCCATTGCGACAGGGACCAGTACGGGTAGCCGAGCCGCCGGCGTATGCCGTTGAACCAGCGGTTCACCACCAGGGACGTGACGTAGGCGCCGTCGCCCAGGATGGCGAGGAACCTGGCGTAGCGCAGCACGCCGTCGAACTGGTCGCCATGGATCACCAGCAGGCGCAGCCCGGCGGCTGTCGTATGCTCCGCCTCCTGCTGCACGGCGATGCCGGCGACTTCCAGCGCCGTGCCCTCCGGCATCGAGGGCAGCCAGGGGCGGAACATCTCGTCATGGTTGCCGGGCACATAGGTCACCGCGGCGCCGTTGCGGGCGTGGCGGAGGATCAGGCGTATGACCTCGTCGTGCGCGGCGTCCCAGAACCAGGACTTTCGCAGCCGCCAGCCATCCACGATGTCACCGACCAGGAACAGGTGCTCGCACGACATGCCGCCGAGGAAGTCGGCCAGGAAGTCGCTGCGGCAACCCTTGGTGCCCAGGTGGGTGTCGGAGATGAAAACCGAACGGTAAGTCGTTAGATTGGAGAAAGCGGCTTCGGACTTGGCGGTGATGGCGTTCATGCTGCCGATCGAACCTCGCGTCGCTGCAACAGGACAAATGTCCTGGCTTCGATGCGGCTCATACGGCAAGACGCTGATCTCGCACGTGAAACTTCGATGATGCAGCAAAGCTGACGTGAACCGTACAAAGAAAAGGCCGCTGGAGTCACCAGCGGCCTTGTTATTGCAGCATTCTAATCGGGTTACCGCGTCTGCTGGATGCCGGACAGCACCCAACGCCCGCCGCGGGCACGCATGAATGTCCACAGTTCCGTCGCCATGCTGCGCGTCGCCACGTCGCCATCAACGATTCGGCCGGCGGAGTCGCGGGTCACGTCGAGCATGGAGAAGCGCATCGCGACGGTCGCATAGTCCCGCCCGCCCTCCGACCAGGCTTCGGACAGGTCGCCCTGCTCCAGCTTGACGTGGGTGACGCTGTTGCGCAGGCCCCGGCTGGACTGGTCGGCAAGCTGCTCGCTGAAGTAGCCGACCATCTCCGGCGTCGCCAACTCACGCATGGCGTTCAGGTCCTGCGCCGTCCAGGCTGCCTGCACCTCATGCAGGTTGCGGTCGAATGCCTCATAGTCGGCCTTGGTGACCGACACGCCCGCCGGTGCGCCCACGCCACCGCCGGCCATGTTGGCCTGCATCAGGCTGGGCTGGGCCATGCGCGGCATCCCCGCCATGACGGGCTGCCCGGCCTGGCGGCGCGCGAACATGCGGAACAGCCAACGCCCGACGAAGAACAGCAGCGCCATCTGGATCAGCAGTCCCAGGAACCCAGTGCCACCGCCAAAGCCGTTGCCCATCAGCAAGCTGCCCAGCCCGACGCCGAGCAAGCCGCCCGCAAGCCCGCCCATCAGGCCGGAGCCAAAGCCGGACCGCCCCGCCTGCACCGGCTGCTGCCCCATGCCATAGCCCGGCGACGGCGCGGCACGCGGCGCCATGCTGCGGTCGAACGGCTGCGCAGCCATCGGCGCGGTGTTGGTGCTCGGCGGGGCCGAGTAGCTGCGCGTGCCCCGGCTGCCGAAGCTGCTGCCGGAGCCGGCCCGCGCATCGGCGAGCGACGGCGCCAGTGCCAGGCCGGCTGCGGCGACGGCTGCAACAAACAGGTGGGAGCGACGCATGAAAAAAGCCTCCTTGAACCGGGACACAATATAGAACGATCCAGAGCTGAAAATAGGGGTGCTGCAACGCCGCTTGTATAAAGACTATCCCGCCCACTTCCCCCTCTCCCTCCGGGAAAGGGCCGGGGTGAGGGAAGCCGCAAGTGCAAAGCCTCGACTGGTTATGGACCGGCTTTTCATGGACCGGCGTTCCAGCAGCCCACCATCGAGCTGGCAGCTTCCCTCACCCCGACCCTCTCCCGAAGGAAGCGGGAAAAAAGGCTGTTATGCGCCACCCATGGTCATGCCTTCTATGCGGACAGTCGGCGCGTCAGTACCCCGGCGCAGTTCCAGATCGCTTGCGGGGGTGAGATGCAGGAACATCTCCAACAAGGTCCCGGCAATGGTGATCTCAGACACCGGCTCCGCCAATGCGCCGTTGCGGATTATGAACCCGGCGGCCCCGCGGCTATAGTCACCGGTAATCAGGTTCGCACCGGGTCCCATCAGTTCGGACACATACAAACCTTCGGCGATGTCCGCCATCAGCTCCGCCGGGCTAAGCGGGCCGGCGGCCATATAGAGGTTGGTCGGCGACGGCGACGGCTGGCCGGCGGTTCCACGGGCAGCGTGCCCAGTCGAGGCCAGCCCAAGCTGCCGGGCGCTCCGGCTATCCAGCAGCCAGGTCGTCAGCACGCCGTCCCCAATGATGGCCCGCGCCGCCGTCGGCACGCCCTCACCGTCGAATGGGCGGGAACGCAGGCCACGCGGACGCCGCGGGTCGTCCATCACCTGGATGCCAGGCGCAAAGACCGCCTGCCCCATCCGGTCGCGCAGGAAGCTCGTCCCGCGTGCGATGGCGCCGCCGTTGATGGCGCCGGCCAGGTGCCCCAGCAGGCTGCCGGCGACGCGCGGGTCCAGCACCACCGGCACCCGGGCCGTGCGCGGGCGGGTGGAGTTCAGCCGGGCCACCGCTCGCTCCCCGGCGGCATGGCCCAGCCCCACGGGGTCCAGCAGGTCGGACCGATGCGTGGCGCTGGAGAAGTCGTAGTCCCGCTCCATCCCCGTCCCTGCCCCGGCCAGCGCGACGGCCGACACGGAATGGCTGGTGCGGGCGTAGCTGCCGGCGAACCCGGCCGAAGTCAGCAGCGACACCTCAGTCCGGCTGTAGCCAGCTTCCGCCCCCTCGGAGTTGGTGACGCCGGGCACCGCCAGCGCCGCCTCCTCCGCTGCCGAGGCACGGGCGGCCAGGGCACCGGCGCCCGGCTCCTGCGCATCGTCCATGTCCAGGGCCACGGGTTCAGGCGCGGCGGCCTCGCCCGCCAGGCCGCCCAGTGGGTCCTCCGGCACGATGCGCGCCATCGCCACGGCGCGTTCGGCCAGGGTGGAAAACCCTGCCGGGTCGGTCGTGGTCGAGGAAACGATGGCCGACCGCCGCCCGACGAACACCCGCAGGCCGACATCCTGCGATTCCGACCGTTCGAGGTGCTCGGTCCGGCGCATCCGGCGCTGCACGGTCAGGCTGGTGCCCTCAATCAGGATGGCGTCGGCCGCGTCAGCCCCGGCGGCGGCGGCGCGGGCGACGAGATCCGCCAGCAGGTTCAGCCGGTTCATGCCGCCAAAAGATCCGCGATCGCCGGCAGGTTCGGCACCTTGTCGGCGGGACCCATCGCCGCCAGCGTCGGAGGGCCGCGGAAGATGCGGGCGGCGGCGCGCTGCACCGCCTCGGCATCCACCGCCATCAGCTTGGCGACGGTTTCCGCGGTGGGGATGGTGCGGCCGAACACCTGCATCTGCCGGGCCAACTGCTCGCATCGGCTTCCCGTGCTTTCCAGGGACATCAGCAGGCCCGCCTTCACCTGGGCGCGGGCGCGGTGCAGCTCGTCCTCGGTGACGCCAAGCTGCACCTTGCGCAGTTCCTCCAGCGTCACCGGCACCAGTTCCTCGGCCTCCTTCTCCCCCGTGCCGGCGTAGATGCCGAACAGGCCGCCATCCAGGAACGGCGCCGAGAACGAGTAGATGGAATACACCAGCCCGCGCTTCTCCCTGATCTCCTGGAACAGCCGCGACGACATGCCGCCGCCAAGCAGGGTGCTGAGCAGCAGCGCCGGGTAGTAGTCGGGATCGTCATAGGCGACGGCGGGGAAGCCCAGGACAATATGCACCTGGTCGAGGTCCCTGCCCTCGCGGAACTCGCCGCCGGCATAGGCGCCGCGGACGACCGGCGGCGGCAACGCCGAGGGCAGGTCGGCGAAGTGCTGGCGCACCAAGTCCACCACCGTGCCGTGCTGCAAGGCGCCGGCGGCCGCGACCACGATGTTCCCGGCGGCATAGTTGCGGTGCATGTAGCCGGTGAGCGCCGCGCGCTTCATCCCCTTGATGCCCTTCTCGGTGCCCAGGGTAGGGCGTCCCATCGGCTGGTCGGGATACGCAGTTTCCTGGAAGCGGTCGAAGATAATGTCGTCCGGGGTGTCGTTGGCCTGGCCGATCTCCTGCAGGATGACCCCGCGCTCCCGCTCCAGCTCGTCGGGGGCAAAGGTGCTATGGGTCAGGATGTCGCCGATGATGTCGGCGCCGAGCGGCAGGTCCTCCTTCAGCAGCTTGATGTAGTACGCCGTCTGCTCCCGCGCGGTATAGGCGTTGATGAGGCCCCCCACGTTCTCGACCTCCTCCGCGATGGCCGCGGCGGAGCGGCGCTTGGTGCCCTTGAAGGCCATGTGCTCCAGGAAGTGCGAGGCGCCGTTCTCCGGCTTGGTCTCGTTACGGGTGCCCGAGGCGACGTAGGCGCCGAACGACACCGTTTCCACCCGGTCCATGGACTCGGTGACCACCGTCAGGCCGTTGGGCAGGCGCGTGACTTGGATGTCGCCCGTGGGATTTGACTTGTCGCTCATGCGGCGTTCCTGTGGCTGAAGGCGCGTACCTGGGCCTCGATGGCGTCCAGGCTGTTCGGCGCGTGCGAGTAGCGTTCCTCACGCTCATATAGGTTGGCCATGGCCGGCGGCAGGGGCGGGCGCAGGCCGGTGGCGCGCTGCATGGCGTCCGGGAACTTGGCCGGGTGCGCGGTGGCCTCGGCGATGATGGGCAGGTGACGGCACGGCAGAGCGCGGGCGGCGGCGATGCCGATGGCGGTGTGCGGGTCGGCCAAGTAGCCCTGGGCGTGCAGGCGCCTGATCTCCGCCTCCGTGCCGGCATCGTCCAGGCGGTAGCCGTGCATCAGGGTGCGGGCGCGGGTCCAGGCGGAGTCCGGCACCTGCATGTGGCCGGTCTGGCGGAAGCCCTGCATGGTTGCCGCGGTCTGCACGGGATCGCGGTCCAGCAGCTCGAACAGCAGGCGCTCGAAGTTGCTGCTGACCCCAATATCCATGCTGGGGGACAGGCTCGGCTCCACCGGGCGCATGGTCATGTCGTTGGCATCGAGGAAGCGGGCGAGAATATCGTTTCGGTTGCTAGCCACCACCAGTCGGGCAATCGGCACACCCATGCGCCGGGCAGCCCAGGCGGCGAGCACATTGCCGAAATTGCCGGTGGGGACGCTGAACGCGACCTCCCGCTCCGGCGCGCCCAGGGCCAGGGCGGCATAAACGTAGTACGGTATCTGCGCGGCAATGCGCGCCCAGTTGATGCTATTGACGGCAGACAGGCGCAGGTCGCGGCGGAACGGGGCGTCGGCAAACATCGCCTTCACCAGGTCCTGGCAGTCGTCGAAGGTGCCGTCCACCGCGATGTTGGCGATGTTGGGCGCGCGCACGGTAGTCATCTGCCGGCGCTGCACCTCGCTGGTGCGCCCCTGGGGATGCAGGATCACCACGTCCACGGCGGCGCGGTCGCGGCAGGCCTCAATGGCGGCCGACCCGGTATCGCCGGAGGTGGCGCCGACGATGGTGACCCGCTGGCCCTGGCGCGCCAGGACCCAGTCGAACATGCGGCCCAGCAACTGCATCGCCAGGTCCTTGAAGGCCAGGGTCGGCCCGTGGAACAGCTCCTGGGTCCACAGGTCCGTGTCCAACTGCACCAGCGGCACCACGGCCGGATGGCGGAACCCGGCATAGGCGTCCCGGCACATGCCGGCCAGCACGTCCGCCGGGATGCTGCCGCCGACGAAGGGCTGCATCACCCGCGCGGCAAGCTCGTGATACGGCAGGCCGCGCAGGGCGCGCAGGTCGGCATGGGACAGGTGCGGCCAGGCGTCGGGCACATACAGGCCGCCGTCCTCCGCCAGCCCGGCGAGCAGCACGCCGGCGAAGTCTCGCACGGGGGCTTGCCCGCGGGTTGAGATGTATTGCATGGCCGGCACAGTAGGCGGCGCTGCCCAGTGTTCCAAGAGGCGGGAGGTCTGGAGGCTAATGAGGCATGCTTGCTTCTCCCTTTCCCTCCCGGAGAGG
>CAXTDP010000255.1:0-7762 GCA_964242295.1 uncultured Acetobacteraceae bacterium
CCGCCAGCAGGGACGCGGCGGGCGGGTCTAGGAACAGGATGGCGCGGGGATGCCGCTGCAGGATGGACGCGGGGTGCATGGGAGTGACCGGTCCCTCCACGGCCGCCCGGACAGCGGCGGCCTTGCGCTCATCGGGCACCGAAAGCACGATCAGCCGGCTGCGCATGATCTGCGGCACGCTCATGGAGATCGCCTGCCTTGGCACGTCGTCCAGCGTGGGAAACCAGCCCTCGCCAAGCTGCTGCCGCCGGCATGCCTCGTCCAGCATAACCACGATGTAGGGTTCGGTGGCGCCGAAGTCGGCGGGCGGGTCGTTGAAAGCCAGGTGGCAGTTCTCGCCGATGCCGGCAAAGCAGACGTCAATGTCGTGCCCGGCGATCAGGCCGCCGAGGCGGCGCGCTTCCGCCGTAAGGTCCGGGCTGTCGCCCATGACTGGCACGAAGCGCGGCGCGTCCTGCAACGGCGCCAGCAGGCGTTCCTGCAGGTAGCGCCGGAAGCTGGCCGAGTGGGTGGCGGGTAGGCCGGCATACTCGTCCAGGTGGAACACCGTGACCTGGCGCCAGTTGATCCCCGGCTCGGCCACCAGCCGGGCCAGCGTGGGGAGCTGGCTAGCTCCCGTGGCAACGATGACAGACGCAGCGCCGCGCGCGGCAATGGCAGCGCGGACGGCGTCAGCCCCCAACCTGGCGGCCTCTGCACCCAGAGCTTCGGCATCTCGGCAGAGTCGGACATCCATCAGCGGACAGCGCAGGGTTCATGCAAGCAGGGGCACTCCTCGGCAGCCGCCCCAGCATGTGCGGAATATCGGCACATCGCAATGCGTCCGATGTGCTTCTGCTGCCTGTGTCGGCCACCATAGCCCTCATCCGCAGCAACCAGGGATGGCCGTGCCCCGATCAGGGAAAGCCCCAGTCCATCAGTCAACTTGCGATACGCGGCAGCATCGCAAGTTGACCGTGGTCGGATAGAGTGTGGACTGTATCCACCCCGTATGTGTATGTGAATGGAGGTCTATACACACGGGGGTGCGATGCGCACGAACATTGATATTGATGATGATCTGATCGCCGAAGCTATGGCCGCGACGGGGCTTGCGACGAAAAAGGCGACCGTCGAGGAGGCGTTGCGACGCCTCGTGCGCCGCCACCAGCGCCTGGACGCGCTGGCGGACATGGCCGGGCTTGGCTGGGACGGCGATCTTGATGCACTGCGTGAAGGGCGTGAGGCCGGCCCGCGTCCGTGATCGTAGTGGACAGCTCGGTCTGGATTGCCAACCTGCGGGGGACGGAAAGCGAGGCGGTTCGTAAGTTGCGCGGCTTTGTCGAAACCGAGGATGACCAAATCGTCGTTGGCGACCTGATCCTGCTTGAGGTTCTGCAGGGCGCTCGTGACGAGGCGCAAGCTACCCGCGTCGAGCGGAACCTCAGGCGTTACCCGGTCGTGTCCATGCTCGACGACAGGCTGGCAGTCCGCGCAGCGCATCACTACTGGAGCCTGCGCGGGCGTGGGATCACTATGCGCAAGACGATCGACATGATCATCGGGACATTCTGCATTGAAGGCGGCCACACGCTGCTGCATGACGACCGTGACTTCGGCCAGATGGCGCAGCACCTTGGCCTGCAGATCGCCTGAGCGAGCGTGGACTTCCTACCTGCTGTCAAGCGCTTGATGAACGATTGAGAGGGTCGGCCTGGCCTGATGTGGAGTGCCCCGTCCCGATCCGTCGAGGGTAGCGCCGTGCTCGCGCTGTCCAGGACGCAACGGCACCGGCGCAGTGAGGTGGCCCCACCTGTTCGGACAGGTTGGCGGCGAGGATAAGCTGGCCCCTGGTTCTGGTTATGCCGCCGCCTTCGGAGCCGACGCTGTTGCCCGGGCATGCCTGGGCAACAGCACAGGCATGAGAAAGTTCTTGGCGCAGGCGGCCGATTGCCGGACATGCACCCTCAAACCTCCTCTCCCCTCTGATGCCGCCGTTGGAACGCCGGTTGCGAACGGGACTCACAGCGGCAAACGAAGGTTGGGCCTGGTCAGTTTGCCAGCCGTTCGATCACCAGGCCAAGCAGCGCGCGCAGGCGGGCCAGGCGTTTCATGTCGCGATGATATCCGACCCAGGTGTCACGGCCAGGCGGCTCCTCCCCCAGGTCAACCCGCCCGACGCCGGGAAGCGCGTCCCCGAGCGGCCTCGGCAGCACCGCGGCGCCCACGCCCAAGGCGCACATGCGCCCCTGCACGTCGCGGTTGTTGCTCCGCGAGACGATGTGCGCCCGCGGCAGGATGCGCTTCAGCCAAACGGCGTCGGCCATCCCCTCGAACGCGGTGTCCATGGTGATCAGCGGCGTCCCCGAACCGTCGCCCGCGCGCGGACGGGGAGAGCCGGATGCGACGTAGATGGCGTAGGGTATATGCATCAGGCGGCGGGACACGGCCTCCGGCTCGTCGAAGGGCCGGTTCTTGAACACGATGTCCGCCTCGCGCCGCGCCAGGCTGTGATGGCTGATCCCGGTGATAAGCTCCACGACGACGTGAGGCTGCGCCCTTGCGAACTCGGCGAGGACGGGTGTCAATATCCGCGCACCGAACCAGTCTGACGATGACAGCCGGAGCAGGCCGTCGAAGTGCTGGTCCTGCCCGGCCAGTTGGCGTTCGAGCGCGAGGGCCTCGTCCTCCATCCGCTCGGCATGGCTGAGCACCCCTGCGCCCTCATCGGTCAGGACGAAGCCCTCCCCGGTCCGCTGGAACAAGGTCTGGCCGATGGCCTGCTCCAACGCCCGCAGGCGCCGCCCCATCGTCGGCTGGCTCTGACCCAGCTTGCGCGCTGCCGCGCCCAGCGTTCCTTCCCTGGCGATGGCGAGAAATATCCGAAGGTCGCTCCAGTCCATGCCGCGCACCCATTCATTCCTGAATGGACCATGTGCGCTTTTGTCGATGTCGGAACAACCGGCCTGCGCCCACGGTGCGGATGCTGAACGAGGTTAGGGATCATGGCGACAGGATTGATGCAGGCCGCAGTGCTCGAAACATTCGGCGCCCCGTTCAGGGTCGCCACGGTGGCCCGTCCGGCACCTGGGCCGGGCCAGGTGCTGGTCCGCATCGCCGCGAGTGCCGTCAACCCGCTCGACATCAAGATCCACCTGGGCGAGGCAGCGCATGCCCGCCATCCGCTCCCCGCCATACTTGGCATTGACCTGGCCGGCGTGGTGGACGCCATCGGACCCGGCGTGACCGGCTTCCGCCGCGGCGACGAGGTTTACGGGATGACCGGCGGCGTCGGCGGCCTGCAAGGCTCGCTCGCCGAGTTTGCGGCCGTGGATGCCCGGCTGCTGGCGCCCAAGCCGGCGACGCTGTCAATGCGCGAGGCAGCCGCGCTGCCCCTGGCCTTCATCACGGCCTGGGAGGGCTTGGTGGACCGGGCCGCGGTCAAGCCTGGCGATAAGGTCCTGATCCAGGGCGGCGCTGGCGGGGTGGGCCACATCGCGGTCCAGATCGCCCAGGCGCTCGGCGCCCAGGTGTTCGCGACGGGCTCGGAGCGCGACCGGGCGCCGATCGAACGGCTGGGGGCAACTGCGATCAGCCGCGATGCCTCCCCGGAGGCGCATGTCGCCGGGCATACCGGCGGCGCCGGGTTCGACATCGTCTATGACACGGTGGGCGGGGCGGTGCTCGATGCCTCGTTCCAGTCGGTCCGCCGGTTCGGCCACGTGGTGAGCGCCCTGGGCTGGGGCACCCACCTGCTGGCTCCGCTCTCCTTCCGTGCGGCAACCTATTCCGGGGTGTTCACCCTGTTGCCGTTGCTGACGGGAGAGGGCCGGGCGCACCACGGCTGGATCATGCGCGAGGCCACCCGCCTCGCCGAAATGGGCAAGATCACGCCGAGGCTCGATCCACGGCGGTTCGCGCTTGGGACTGCCTGCGACGCCTACCGGGCCATCTCGGCCCATGACGCCGATGGCAAGCTCGTCGTTGACATCGGCGGCGCGGCGGCCGGCCTGCACGCCATCCGTCAAGCATCCCGGGCACCCATGCCGGCCTGAGCCGGCCGGGCAACAAGCAACCCTCGGCTGCCTCGGGCGGCCAGGCCCTCAAACAGGAGACCCTGCCATGCACGTCGAGTTCCGGACACAGACGGTTGGCGATGTCGAGGTGTTCTATCGCGCGGCAGGCCCGGCCGATGCGCCGGTCGTGCTGCTCCTGCACGGCTTCCCAACCGCCAGCCACATGTTCCGCGACCTCATCCCGGAACTTGCCGGGCACTACCGCGTGATCGCGCCGGACCTGCCGGGCTTCGGCAATACGGTGGCGCCGCCGCGCGGGATGTTCACCTACAGCTTCGACAGCCTCGCACGGGTGGTCGAGGAGTTCACCAACGCGCTGCGGCTTGAACGCTATGCGCTTTACATCTTCGATTACGGCTCGCCGGTCGGACTCCGCTTGGCGATGGCACATCCTGAGCGGGTGACCGCCATCGTGAGCCAAAACGGCAATGCCTACATGGAAGGTCTCAGCGATGCCTGGGCACCGTGGCGCACCTACTGGGCCTCACCAACAGCCGAGAACCGTGAGGCGTGCCGGGCGTCGCTGACCCCTGACGCGATCCGGACCGGGCAGTATCTGCATGGCGCCGATGCCGGCCTTGTCTCGCCGGACGGCTACACGCTGGACATCGCCTACATGGCACGCCCTGGCGCCGAGGACATCCAGCTCGACCTTATCCTCGACTATGCCAGCAACCTGGCGCTTTATCCCGATTTCCAGGCCTATTTCCGCGCGCACCGCCCGCCGTTGCTGGCGATCTGGGGACGCAACGACCCGCACTTCCTGCCTGCCGGCGCGCTTGCCTACCGCCGTGACCTGCCGGATGCGGAGGTCACCCTTCTCGGCACCGGGCACTTTGCGCTGGAAACGCACGCGGCTGAGGTAGGCGCGGCCATGCGCCGCTTCCTGGCACCCCGAAGCATGGCAGCGATGCAGACGCCTGATCAGGGAACGGCTGCGCCGCCCTTGCCTGTCGGGAAAGCCGCGTAAGGCGTTGTCGCATGAATCATCGGTTGAGCCTGGAGAGGCTATCGAGCGATGTCAGCAAGCTAGCTTCGGCGTAGGCGAGGCGCAGTTGATGAGAGCTTGCAACAACCCGGAAAAGTCGCCTGATCCGCGGTGATCCATGCCGGTCTGGGTTCAAGACGTGCTTTCGGCATGGTCTGCAACGCCGATAAGATTGCAAAGCATCCATGCGGCAACGCCACGCAGGCCTTGAGATCCTCGACCGGATCGGCAAGGCGCAAGCAGGGCGTGCCCTTGGGGAAGGCGGCCCGGCAACACGGCGGATGTCTTCGGGCACAGCCGGCGGGTCTTACGGGTGCAATATAACAGAGGCCATCGAAACGATGGACCCGAATCGTCGCTCCTGCACCGAAGCACGCACTCTCATGCCGCACTGCCATGACGACGAGAGCAAGCCTGCCCCTGAGCTTCGCCACTGGCATCACTGTTAAGTCAGGGCCTCTTGGTCGAGACAGGTGAAATGGCGTAGGCGTCGCTGATGAGCGATCCCGAGCTGATGCCGCCACGCAGCCTGACGATGATGCTGCTTCCCTTCGCGCTGATCGTCTTCTTGGGCTACTCCGCGGTCGGCATCCCGCTTTCCACCTTGCCGGTCCATGTTCATGCCGTGCTCGGCTATGGCACCACTGCGGTCGGCGTCCTTATCGGCTTGTCGGCGGTGGCCACGCTGCTGACCCGGCAACTGGCCGGGGCGGTGTCCGACCGGCGTGGCCCGAAATTCGGGGTGCTGCTGGGCCTGGGGACCACCGCGCTCAGCGGTGCGGCCTACCTGGTCTCGCTCCCATTGCCGGGCAGTTGGGGCCTGGCCGCCCTGGTAGTCGGCCGCATGCTGCTCGGGTTGGGCGACAGCTTGTTCACCACGGGCATCATGGCCTGGGCGGTCACCCGCGTCGGCCCGCAGCACGCCGGCAAGGCCATGGCCTGGATCGGCATCGCGATGTATGGCGCGCTCGCCGTCGGGGCACCGCTAGGGGCAGTGCTCGGCGACCTCGGCGGGTTCGCGACCGTGTCCGTCGCCACCGGCCTGATGCCGTTGCTGGCGATGCCGGTGGCAGTCGTCCTGCTCGGTCTGGCAGGCGCCGAACGGCGACGGGTGCCGTTCCTGGGTGTCGTGCGGGCGATCTGGGCCCCGGGCCTCGGGATGGTCCTGGCCTCCGCCGGCTTTGGCACCATCGCGGCGTTCCTGGCATTGCGCTACGCCGCAGAGGACTGGTCCGGTGCCGGGCTGGCGCTGACCGGCTTCGGGGCAGCCTACATCTTGGCGCGGCTATTGTTCGGCAGCCTGCCGGACCGCCTGGGCGGGAGTCGTGTTGCCCTGGTGTCGCTCGCAATCGAATCAGTGGGCCTGCTGCTCATCGCGTCCGCCTCCCGGCCGATGGCGGCCCTGCTCGGGACCGTGATCACCGGGCTCGGCTATTCGATGGTGTTTCCCTCGCTCGGCGTGGAAGCCGTGCGGCGTGTCCCGGCGGAAAGCCGTGGAGTGGCGCTCGGCGTATTCCTGGCATGCTTCGACCTCGGCCTGGGTGCGGCTGGGCCGGCGGCGGGACTCGTGGCAGGTGGGTTCGGGTTGCCCGCGGCCTTCGTGGCCGCATCAGTTGCCTCCCTGGTGTCCCTAGGGGTGGTCTGGGCCTCACGGTCGCGCGCGCCATTACGCCCGTAAAACACAGATGCGCTTGGCCTGACCGGCTGGGGAGCGTGCCGACTATTGATCAGCGCAGCTACCGGACCCAGGGTATCTTGTTAAAATTGTTCAATAGCCTTCCCAGGCTCGACCGCTGATCCATGCAACAACGCCAGACGTGCCTGAGTTGAGCACTCATTCTGCGGTGTTAACAGACGCAACAGCTTTCTTGAAGCGTTCAAGAAAGCTGCTATACTCTGGTTCATGATCGAGCCGGTCGTTCAGAACTCCGAGATGCTGATCCGGGCTGCTGGATTGCGGATCACGCGTCAGCGTGTCGCGGTGCTCGACGCGGTCGAGGCGAAGCCGCACACGAACGCGGCGGTTGTGCTCGCCGCTGTTTCGGCCGTCCTGCCGGGCGTATCGCATCAAGCCGTCTATGACTGCCTCGCCCATCTGACCGACGCCGGGTTGCTGCGCCGCCTGGTCATGGACGGCGGACCGGCGATCTACGAAACGCGGGCGCACGACAATCATCATCATTGCGTCTGCCGGGCATGCGGGTTGATCGTTGACGTTGACTGCGCGATCGGCGTCGCTCCATGCCTCGATCTTGCCGGCGCTACGGACTTCGTCATTGACGAAGCCGAAGTGATCTACCGCGGGCTTTGCCGATCGTGTTTCACGGCACGATCCGCAGCCCGTCCTGTTCCCGATGTCGAACCTCTAGGAGAAGATCGCAATGGCTGAAGTAAGGCATGGCGACGCCGTCGAAGCCGAGATGAACACCGATGGCGCAGTCGCCGCTGGGCAGAAGTGCCCGATCGCGCATGGCGGCGTCGCGCATCCCACCCAGGGCAGGCCGAACCAGGAGTGGTGGCCGAAGCGGCTGAACCTCAAGATCCTGGCGAAGAACCCGGCGGTGGCCAATCCGCTGCCCGAGGACTTCGACTATGTGAAGGCGTTTGAGGCGCTCGACCTGGACGCGGTGAAGGCCGACATCGCGACCATGCTGACGACGTCGCAGCCGTGGTGGCCAGCGGATTTCGGCAATTACGGCCCGTTCATGATCCGCATGGC
>CAXTDP010000256.1:0-7756 GCA_964242295.1 uncultured Acetobacteraceae bacterium
GCAGCGAAAACTCACCCGAAACCAGGGTCGCTACTTCCGGCGCGGAGTACTAGTGGCCTGGGCCAGGACCTCCCCCTGCGGGTTCACGATGATCGAGTGGCCGAACAGCTCGCAGCCGTCCTCCACCCCCGCCTTCGCAGTCGCCACGGCATAGGTGGCGTTCTGATACGCGCCGGCCTGGATCGTCAGGTGGCTGTGGAACACCCGCAGGTGCGGCGCCTCGAAGCCGCGTGCGCTCTGATTGAGGCTTGGCGTGTTGTAGCCCAGCATCACCAACTCGACCGATTGCAGGCCCAGCATGCGCCATGCCTCCGGCCAGCGGCGGTCGTTGCAGATCATCAGCCCGGCGTTCACCGGCATCCCGCCCAGCGGCGCGCGGACTACGGGGAAGCCAAGGTCGCCGACCTCGAAGTAGCGCTTCTCCAGGTGCTGCACCTGCCGGATGGGGTCGTGCTCGGCATGGCCGGGCAGGTGGACCTTGCGATACTTTAGCATGATCTCGCCGGCCGGGTTGACCAGGATGGCGGTGTTGAAGTGGCGGCCCTCCGGCGTGCGCTCGGCGTAGCCCAGGTGGAAGGCGATGCCGTGGCGCCGGGCCGCCTCGAACAACGGCGTCGTCTCGGCCGAGGGCATCGTGGCCTCGAACCAGGGGTCCGCCTCGGCGCGGTCGGCCAGGTAGTGCCTGGGGAAGAACGTCGTCAACGCCAACTCGGGGAACACCACGACCTGGACGCCGCGGGCATGGGCGCGCTCCATCAGCCGCACCATGCGCCCGACTGCGGCGGAGCGAGGCTCCGCCCGCTGGATGGGACCGAGCTGGGCCGCGGCGACGGTGATGACCCGCGCCATGCTAGGCGGTCCCACGGCGGATGAAACGGCCGTCGCCGGGTTTGGCCAGCACGGCTTGGCCATCCCACACCACCCGGCCGCGCAGCAGGGTGGCCGCAACCCGGGCGCGCATCGGCCGGCCTTGATAAGGCGACCAGCGCAGCTCCGGGCGGTCCTGGATCTGCGCCTCGTCGAAGGTGAACCGCCCGGGTTCGAGGACCAGCAGGTCTGCGTCCTTGCCCGGCGCAATCGCCCCCTTGCGCCCATCCAGCCCGTGGTGCCGCGCCGGGCGCTCGGCGCAGTACGTCGCCATCATGCTGGGCGGCAGGCCGCGCTCATCCAGCAGGGTGTAGATCAGCGGTGCGAAGCTCTGCAGCCCCACCAGCCCGGCGCCACAGGCGAAGATGTCGGCAAAGCCCTTGCGGTCAGCAGGCCAGGGCGCGTGGTCGGTGGACACGTAGGCAACCTGGTCCGCGGCCAGGGCCGCCCACACCCTCTCGACTTCTGCCGCCGTGCGGAAGGGTGGGTTGCACTTGCCGCGGCCGCCCAGGCGGACGAGGTCGTCCTCCGTCATGCACAGGTATTGGATGCAGGTCTCTCCCGTGGCTTGGGCGCCCATGGCACGGAACGCCGCGGCGATCTCAAAACCGCGGGCAACCGAGGAGTGCGCGATGTGGACGTGCGCGCCGGTCAGCAGCCCGATCTCGAAGATCGCGTTGTCCGCCAGAGTCTCGGCCAGGGGCGGGCGGGTGCGGCAGTGCATGATCGCGTCCGTCTGGCCAGCGGAGCGGGCCTGGGCCGTCAGCCGCTCGACCAACTCCTGGTCCTCGTTGTGGACCGACACCGGCACGCCTGTCCGCGCGATGGCGCCGAACGCCTCGACCATGGTGGGATGGTCAATGCGCGGGAAACGGACGGGATCGTATTCGTAGGTCGAAAGCTTGAACGAGCAGGCGCCGCCCGCGGCAAGGCCCTCGATGGCGCCGACACCGCCCTGCTTGGTGATCGTGCCATACAGCGCGACATCAACGTGGGCGGTCCGGTTCACCCAGCCGATCTTGTCGGCCAGCACGCCGGCGTCGGTCACCGCCTGCGGCACGTCGTACGGCATGTCCACGCAGGTCGTGACACCCCCGGCGGCGGCTGAGCGCGTGGCGCCCTCAATGCCGGGCCAGCCGATGGCGGAGCTGGTGTGCATGTGCCCGTCCACCAGGCCGGGCAGCACCAGGTTCTCGCCATAATCCAGCACCGTAGCTGCCGGGGGCGCCTGGCCCGTGCCGACCGCCGTGATCCGCTCGCCGGCGATGGCGACCCAGCCATCCCGGAAGGTTCCCATCGAGGTTACGACGGTACCGCGGACCACGCTGTCACTCATGGCCAGGGACATTGAACCGCTTGAGGTGGGGTGACAAGCGGCCCTGCTCGGGCAGTTCGAGGGCGTGCCTCAACGCCAGGTGCTCCATCACGCTCGCCGATGGGTGCCGCTCAAACTGTTCTAACGCCGCAGGTTTAGATCGGTCCGTCCCATCCAGTCCCTTGCTCATGCCTCCAGATTGGCAGCAGCACCGGCACCCTGGTAGGGGTGGGTCCCAGGGCGTATGGCGTGCCGGGCGGGTCAGTCCTCATGCAGGCTCCGCCGCAGCCGCCGCCACAGTGGCCCGCTCCGTCCCGCCGGGACCAGCTTGGGGTCGGACCGGTCGGTCAGCCCGTCCATCAGCCGGGACGCGACCAGGCCGCGATGGCCCCGCGCCCAATGGTCCACCACCCTGCCCTCGGGCATCCAGCCCGGCAGGGGCAGCAGCAGCCGGCGGGACAAGCCGTCCAGCAGCGGCTCGTAGGTCGCGCGCAACGCGGCCAGGGTGTCACGGGCGCCAGGGTCGTCCGTCCAGGCCAGGCCGGCCTCGGCGAACTCGGCCAACATGCGGTGCCACACCTCCGGCGGCAGCCGGTCGCCGCCGTCGCCGCGGCTGGGCTCGATCAGGAAGGACCCTGCCATCTCGACCAGGACCTGCCGGGTCATGCTGAACGTCATGCGGGCCTGGAAGGGCGGCATCGCCTCCATCCCCACCAGGATCATCGCGCAGGTGTCCATCACCACCGCCAGGGCGGCCAGCCAGCTTTGGTTGTCGTGCTGGGAGCGGTAGTAGGCCAGCATCGGGTAGGACAGGTGGCTTTCCAGCAGCTCCGACCCCCACACCTCCCATTCGCGCAGCAGGTCGTCCACCTTGTCCAGGCCGCCGCCCTCGGCGTGGCGGCACAGCAGGGCCGCGGCCGTCGGCGGCGAGCCGGCGCGCGCGTCCAACTGGATCACGTGCGCCTCGCGCCGGGAGAACAGCTGGTAGAGCACCGGCAGGTAGCCGATCACCACGGCGATGAAGCCGATGCCGGTCCCCGCTTCCAGCACCGCCATGAGCCGGGCGGCGCCGGTGTGCGGCACCACGTCGCCGTAGCCCAGGGTGAAGAAGGTCACGCCGCTCATGTAGGCCTGTTCCGGCAGCGGCGAGCCGGCAGCGCCCTGCAACGCCCATTCCAGCAGGCCGAAGCCGCCGATCAGCGTGCCTGCCCAGAGCGCGAACAGCAGCAGCATGGACAAGGGGCCGAACAGGCTCAGCACGTGCTCCCGCCGCGGCGGGTCCTTGATGTGCCGGGCCAGGGCGCCCCATGCCGCCCAGCTCGCCCTGAAATACACCCGCATGAACCGGAACCGCCGGGTGATCCGGCGCGGCAGCAGCATGACCTCGAAGGCGTCTTGCAGGGTGACGGCCAGCAAGGCCAGCGCGAGAAGGACGGCAAGGGATTGGATCATCATGCTTGAACGGCTGGGCGCCGGCTGATCCCATGCCACCTCCAACAGTTGATCGGGCCGGGCCGGGCCGGGCCGGGTGCGCCGCGGTCAGCACGCGCCGGGCCAGCAACCATCGAGGCTGCGTGCCCATGGAGGGGCCAGGCTGACCCGTCCTGCGGGCCTGTTCTGTCCTGCGGACCTGTCGCGCCATCCGGACCGTGGCAAGGCCCTGCGCTCACCGCCATGATGTCCGGCGCCGCAAAGGCGGCCCTCGTCGCGCGGCTTGAGTATATGGCGGGTTTATGCTGCGAGGCTCCTCTGCACATCGAACGCTTACTCGCGACTCCCCAACGTTTCATGCGATCAGGATAGCCAGCCCGCACGCCACGCCAGCACCGCCTCAAGACCCTGTCCCGCGCCAGGAGCCGCCTATTGTCCCATCACGCCCACCCCGCCGACGCGCCCGCAGCAACGCTGCTTCGAAGCGACATCCCGGATACCAGCTTCGGCATGGCGGAAGCTGTGCCTGCCGCCCTCGGGGAAGGCGGGGGCGGGGGCGCCATCCCGACTGGACCAAGTGCGCCGCCCTTGCGCGTGACCGTGCGTGCCACACAGCAGGTTGCGCCGCACGACTCCCTTCAGCACCTGTCCAGCCGCTCGACGGCTGTGACCCGGCCCCGGATCGCCCATGCGACGCCATGCTTCCGAACATCGCACGGGGCCGTGACGGGATGCTGGGCCTTGGTCCACTGCACCTGCTGATGGCGCAGCGGACGATGCCGGGCGACCAAACCCGGCTGGCGGTGTTGGCCGCAGATGGCCCGCTGCGCCCTGGACGGGTCCGGCATCATGGCGTCCTGCTGCATGGGTCCCGCCTGGCCATTTGGCGGCGCAGCCCTTGTCCATGACGCACCCCAATGCCCATGACGGCTATCGCAAGGCGCTGCGCTACGGCGCGGCGTGTCGCGGAGCCTGCGCCTTTCCCATCGGGGACCACGAGCTTGCACTGCGCTGGGCAGGCCTTGCAGGGCCAGGAGGATACCGGGTGTCCGTAGCGTTGGATGGGGATCATGGCGGGGAGCTGATCCTGGTCCACCTGCCTGGCCAGCAGTCGCCCGCCTTTGCGATCCAGGCCCTGGACGCCACGGTCGTGTTGATTGACTGCGTGGGCTTGACGATGCGGTTTCCCACGCTGCTCGACGCGCTGCTGGCAATGGCGCCGATCCCGGGGCCGCGCAGGGGGGAGCTGCTCCACGGCGCCAGGCCACCTTGCATCGCTGGCTTGCCGGATATCCTGACGCGGCCCCAGCCTTGCTTGCCGCGTCACGCCGCCGACGTCGCGCGCGCGGCACTTCATCGCGTCTGGAAACTTGCGACACGCTGCAAACGCCAACGCAGGTACGGATGAGAACCCGACTGGTTCCGGTGAAAGACGTGGCGGGCGATGCATAAGCCCTCCGTGCCGGACATCTAAGTAGCCGTGCGGCCGGTCACACGGATCGCCTGCGGCCGTGCCGGGCGGTGCAGGCCTGCTTCACTCTTCACCTGTGCGCGAACCTCCATAGGTTGCCGAGTCCCAGCCCCAGCGCCTACCGCCCAATGACCGGCCTACCTGGTTTGTCCCCCGAAACACCTTGCAGATGGTTGCATCCTGTTGACCCAAGCTGAACCGTTGGTATCCAGCCTTGCCGGCCATGGTGCCGGGCGTCTGCCTGCCGTGCACATTGACACCTACAATGCCGAGCTGCGCGACGAAGCCGGCTTCATCGGCGACCGCGCGAGTGGGCGGGCGTTCCGCGCCATCCTGGACGACATGCGGGAGCGCGTGAGCCAAGTTGACGACGATCCCGTTGGGGACGTGCCCAGCAGGGACATCAGCAAGAAGAAGCTCGACCGCCTGCTGCTGGACGGCGACCCGGAGGCCGCCGGCGTGCTCATCGGCGCGATCGAGGAGTTTGCCCAGGAGTTCGCGACCGTGATCGGCCGTTTCCTGCGGCTGGACGACTGGCAGGGCACCCAGCGGATTGTCGTCGGCGGAGGATTGCGGGCCAGCCGCATCGGCGAGCTTGCCATCGGCCGCACGTCCGTGATCCTGAAAGGCACCGGGCACGACATCCAGTTGGCGCCGATCCGGCACGACCCGGACGAGGCGGGCCTGATCGGGTGCATCCATCTGGTGCCGTCCTGGGCCTTTTCGGGCCATGACGCCATCCTGGCCGTGGACATCGGCGGCTCCAACATCCGGGTCGGGATCGTCGAGCTCAACCTGCGCAAGGCTCCCGACCTGTCGCGGAGCACGGTCCTGGCGTCCGAGCTGTGGCGCCATGCGGATGATGACCCTGACCGGGAGGACGCCGTCGGACGGATGGCCGGCATGCTGCAGTCGGCGATCAAGCGTGCCGGCAAGCAGGGCCTACGCCTGGCCCCGTTCATCGGGGTTGGCTGCCCGGGCTTGATCCGGGAGGATGGGTCAATCAAGAAGGGCGGCCAGAACCTGCCCGGCGACTGGGAGCATGAAAGCTTCAACGTGCCGCAGCTTCTGCACCGGGCCATCCCCACCATTGCCGGACATGAGACCGTGGTGCTGATGCACAACGACGCGGTCGTGCAGGGCTTGAGCGAGGCGCCATTCATGCGGGACGTGGAGCGCTGGGGCGTGATGACCATCGGCACCGGGCTGGGCAACGCCCGCTTCACCAATCGGACCTCCACGCAGGAGTAGGCTGGGGCTATCTTTGCACCTCGGCGACCAGGCGATGAACGGCGAATGCGGAACTGCGGCGCTGACCGGGCGCGGGATAGGTTATCCGGCCAGGTCGAACCTTGCGGGCAACGCCTCGAAGGCGCCATGGCGGCGGACGGTCTCGGCTGCCGCACGTTGCGCCGCGGCGATGGCGACCTGCGGCTCCAATCCGCGGGCCAGTGCCGATGCCAGCACGCCGCAGAACGCGTCACCGGCGCCGGTACTGTCCACCGAATGCGAAGCCAGGGCCGGGTAGTGGCCGCCGGGCGCGGCCACGCATCCGCCTGCACCCAACGTCACCACCGCAAGCCGCGGCCCCAATGCGGCCAAGCCGGCGGCGGCCTCGTCCCCCTGCCGGCCGGTGATCTCCCTGGCTTCGACGGCGTTGGCGACCACGCCCCAGCACTCCGCCAGGACCGGCTGCACCGGCCAGCGCAGAGGGGCGGTGTTCAGCAGCACCCGCGCCCCGCCCAGCCGGCCCATCCGGGCTGCGGCGGCCGTCGCAGCCTGGCTCAGGTTGCCTTGCAGCAGCAGGACATCGCCAACCCGGCATCCCGCGGCAAAGCTTTCGGCCTCCGCGACCGGCAGCGCGTCGGCGCAGGCGCCAGAGGTGACGATGCAGTTCTCGCTGTCGGCTGCCACCAGGAGCAGGGACATGTCGGTGGGCGGGCCGGGGCGCGGCAGGCGCAGCGCCGCGAATGGCTCGGCCCGCAACCGGTCCTCCACATACCGGGCGTCGGCGTCGCCGCCGAGAGGCGCGCAGAACTGCACCTCCATCCCGGTACGCGCGGCCATGACCGCTTGGTTCAGCCCCTTGCCGCCGGGCGCACGCCGCAAGGCGCCCCCTACGAGCGTTTCGCCGGGCTGCGGCAGGCGGGGGAGGGGGATGGACAGGTCAATGCCGGCGTTGCCGAGCACCAGGACGCGTCCGTACGGAGGGGACATGGCCAACTGCACCACGCTGCCGCGCATCCCTGCAACCCGGGTTGACCTGCACGCGCCCGCCCGTGACACTTCCGCCATGCCGCCGCGAACCCTTCGATGCGCACCTTCGCCGGACGCTTGATCGCGCTGGTCCCGGTGCTGCTGGGGCTGTCCGTGCTCACGTATGCGCTGCTGGCGATGGTGCCCGGCGATCCCGTCGTCACCCTGCTCGGGCTGGAAGCCACGCCCGAGAGCATCGCGATGCTGCGCGCCCGCTACATGCTGGACCAGCCGCTGCCGCTGCGGTTCCTGTCCTGGCTCGGCCACGCGGTGACGGGCGACCTGGGCCGCTCCATCCAGACCGGGCGCCCTGTGCTGGCGATGTTGGGTACGGCGCTGGTGCCGACGCTGCAACTGGCCGGGGCGGCGCTGCTGGTGTCCTTGGCGATCGCGCTGCCGGCTGGGGTGGCGGCTGC
>CAXTDP010000257.1:0-7748 GCA_964242295.1 uncultured Acetobacteraceae bacterium
CGCCGCAGCCGCCGCGATGGCTGGGCCGGACCCGCTGGGCTACACGGAAGCGCTCGGGCGCCCGTCGCTCCGCCGCCGCATCGCCCGGCATTACCGGGACTGGTATGGCCACGACGTCGCGCCGGAGCGGATCGCGGTCACGACCGGCGCCAGCGGCGCCTTCCCCCTGGCGTTCCTGGCGGCCTTCGACCCCGGCGACCGCGTGGCGCTGACAGCGCCGTTCTACCCGCCCTACGTCAACATCCTGACCGCACTCGGCCTGCGGCCCGTCATCGTCGAGGCCGGCGCCGACACCCGCTACCAGCCCACCGTCGCGCTGCTGGACGCGCTGGACCCGGCGCCGGACGGCCTGATCGTCGCAAGTCCCTGCAACCCCGCCGGCACCATGCTGGCGCCGGACGAGCTGGCCGCCATCGCCGCCTGGTGCGACGCGCGGGGCGTGCGTCTGGTGTCGGATGAGATCTACCACGGCCTGCAATACAGCCGGCCCATCGCGACCGCTGCCGCGCTCAGCCCAAATGCGGTCGTGGTCAACAGCTTCTCCAAGTATTTCAGCATGACCGGCTGGCGCGTCGGCTGGATGGTGCTGCCTGTGGACCTGGTGCGCCCGGTGGAGTGCCTGGCGCAGAACCTGTTCATCAGTGCGCCGCACGTCTGCCAGGTCGCGGCGGAGGCGGCGATGGACTGCGGGGCGGAGCTGGACGCGAACGTCGCGCGCTACCGCCGGGCACGCGACCACCTGCTGCGGGCGCTGCCCGGCGCCGGGTTCCCGGACATCGCGGCGGCGGACGGGGCCTTCTATATCTATGCCGACGTGGGCGCACGCACGAACGACAGCACGGCTTTCTGCGCCCGGATGCTGGCTGAGGCCGGGGTGGCGGCGACGCCTGGCGTGGACTTCGACCGTACACGCGGGTCGCGAACGGTCCGGTTCAGCTACTGCGGTGCCGAGGCGGACATGATCGAGGCGGCCGAACGGCTGGCGCGGTTCCAGTAGGCGCCTGCCGCATGCCAACAGCTACTCACGATGTGTGGACCCCATAGCTCCGGGAAAGGGAGAAGGAAGGGTTTCGAGCTTCTTCAGGATCAGGCGCATCTCTTGCTGGCCGGCCTCACTCAGCGGGGCTTGCGGCGGCAGTGGCGGGCCGACGGGGAAGCCTTGGAGTTCCAACGCGCCTTTGATGCAGGCGGCGAGGGAGTATTTGGCGAAGGTTTGGTTCACCGCCCACAACTTCCGCTGCAGGTCCATCGCTGCCTGCCAGTCTCCCGCCCGCGCCAAGTCGTATAGCTGCACGCTCTGGCCAGGGATGATGCAGGCGGGGCCGGCCATCCAGCCGACGCCGCCGATCATCATGACGCAGGCCGGGATGTGCGACGACGCGGCGAATACCTTCATCCGCCCCTCGGTCTCATTCAGGATGGACAGCAGGCGGCCGGTGTTGGTCGAGGCGTCCTTGATATACCGGATGTTCGGCACGTCCGACAGGCGCCGGATCACCGGCAGCGACAGGTCGGACCGCTGGAACTGCGGATTGGTGTAGAGCACCACCGGGCCGTCCGTCGCCTCCGCCACGGCGCGGAAGTAGCTTTCCACGCCGTCGTCGGGGATCGGGAAGTAGGCTTCCAGCACCGCCAGCACGCCGTCGGCGCCTCGTGCCATGACCTCGCGCGCCAGCGCTGCGCCGTCCCGCGTCGTGGTGGCGGCGACTCCGGCGATCACCGGCACCCGCCCGCGTGCCGCCTCCACCACGGCCTCGACGATCTCCAGCCGCTGTTCCCTGCCGAGATAGGCGAACTCACCGGTGCTGCCCAACGGCGTCAGGCCATGAACGCCGGCGCCGATCAGGTGCTCCACCAGCCGGGCCAGCACAGGGCGATTGACCCGGCCGGCATCGTCAAGCGGCGAGGGCAGATACGGGAACACGCCATGCAGCTCGGGGTGGGTCGGCATCGGCGGCTCCTTGTCGTTGTGCCGCCACGGCGCGGCAAGGTCGTTAGGACCGCCACGGTGCGGCGAGGCAGTCCAGGCTGCCACGGTGCGGCGGGTGCAGCCCGGGTTCAAGCCACGGGGTGCCGCCCCGGGTCCGCGCGCAATTGTCATCATTCTGTCGCACCCGGCTCCGTGCGGAAAAGTTAGATGCAGATGAAATTTTCTAACGGAGGACCACCGATGTCCGAAGCGACGCTTGCGCAACCCTCCCTGGCGCGGCGCCAGGGTCCCAACTTGGACGGCAAGCCGCACGCCTCGGTCGGCATCGGCTTCGCGGTCGTGCTGGTCGGCGGCTTGGCCTATATGGCCTACAGCGTGCTGAGCGACGTGCACAACGCCGGCGGTCCTACGCTGGCAACCGGCGCCATCATGCTGCTGGGCCTCGCGCTGCTGATCGCACTGGGCTTCGAGTTCGTGAACGGCTTCCACGACACCGCCAACGCCGTGGCCACCGTCATCTACACCCACAGCTTGCCGGCCCAGGTGGCCGTCATCTGGTCGGGCTTCTTCAACTTCCTGGGCGTGCTGACCTCATCCGGGGCCGTCGCCTTCACCATCGTCAGCCTGCTGCCGGTGGAGTTGATCCTGCAGGTCGGCAGCGGTGCCGGCTATGCGATGATCTTCTCGCTGCTGATCGCGGCCATCATCTGGAACCTGGGCACCTGGGCACTGGGGCTGCCGGCCAGCTCGTCGCACACCCTGATCGGCTCGATTATCGGGGTGGGGCTAGCGAACGAGCTGATGAACCGCGGTTCCGGCGTGTCGGGCGTGGACTGGTCGCAGGTGTGGGGCGTGTTCAAGGCGCTGCTGGTCAGCCCGGTGGTGGGATTCCTCGGTGCTGCCGGGCTGCTGTTGGCAATGAAGGCGCTCGTCAAGTCCAGGCAGCTTTACACGGCACCCGAGGGCAATGCGCCGCCGCCGACGTGGATACGCGGGCTGCTGATCTTGACCTGCACCGGCGTGTCGTTCGCGCACGGGTCCAATGACGGGCAGAAAGGCATGGGCCTCATCATGCTGATCCTGATCGGCGCGGCGCCGACCGCCTATGCGCTGAACCGGGCGCTGCCGGACAGCCATACGCCGGCCTTCATGCAGCACACGCAGGAAGCGCAGGGGGTGTTCGCGGCGCACGCCGATGGCATCACCATCCCCGCCGACCGCGCCCGTGGCATCGTCACTGCCGCGATACGCGACAAGAGCCTGGACCATCCGGAGGTGTTCGCAGCGATGAGCAGCCTGGCCGGGGACATGGGCCGGCAGGTGCAGCAGTATGGCGCCGTCGCCCGGGTGCCTGCGGAGGCGGTGCAGAACGTCCGCAACGACATGTATTTGGCGTCGGAGTCGGTGCGCCTAATGGAAAAAGGCGGCATGAAGTTCGGGGATGCCGAGGACAAGTCGCTCAAGGGCTGGAAGGGCGACCTGGACAGCGGCACCAAGTTCATCCCGCTTTGGGTCAAGGTTTCGGTGGCGATGGCTCTGGGCCTGGGCACCATGATCGGCTGGAAGCGCATCGTGGTGACGGTGGGTGAGCGGATCGGCAAGACGCACCTGAGCTACGGCCAGGGTGCGGCGGCGGAGATCGTGGCGGCCCTCACCATCGGGGCTGCGGACGTTTACGGCCTGCCGGTGTCCACGACCCACGTGTTGTCCAGCGGCGTCGCCGGGACGATGGCGGCCAACGGGTCCGGGCTGCAGTGGAGCACAGTGCGCAATATTGCCATGGCTTGGGTGCTGACGCTGCCAGCGGCGGCACTGCTGGCGGGGGTGCTTTACTACTTGCTTCGCCTGGTATTCTGAGACTGGGGCAGGACAGACCGTGCGTTGGACTGCTGCCGTTCGTCCCGGAGAGGGTTTGGGGTGAGACATAAGGAGAGACTGTAGGAAACTGGCGTGGGGTCGGGGGGCATGGTCCACAGGGGTTGAAGCCTCCCCTGCGCTGCCTCCCTCACCCCGGCCCTCTCCCGGAGGGAGAGGGAGAAGAGAGTGGTTGCTAGGCAGGTAGGAAGTCGGGGACGGACAGGTAACGTTCGCCGGTATCGTAGTTGAAGCCGAGGACGGTGGCGTTGGGTGGCAGTTCCGGCAGCTTCTTGCTGATCGCGGCCAGGGTGGCACCGGACGAGATGCCGACCAGCAGTCCCTCTTTCTGTGCGGACTGGCGGGCGAACTCCCTGGCTTCTTCCGCTTCCACCTGCACCACGCCGTCCAGCAGGTCCTTGTGCAGGTTGTCGGGCATGAAGCCAGCGCCGATGCCCTGGATCGGGTGCGGGCTGGGCTTGCCGCCGGAGATGACCGGCGATGCGGCAGGTTCCACCGCGAACACCTTGAGCTGCGGCCATAGCGGCTTCAGCACCTGGGCGACGCCGGTGATGTGGCCGCCGGTGCCGACGCCGGTGATGATGGCGTCTACCCCGTCCGGGAAGTCGGCCATGATCTCCTGCGCCGTGGTGCGGACGTGGATCTCGATGTTGACGGGATTGCCGAACTGGTCGGGTATCCACGATCCCGGGGTTTGCGCCGACAATTCGTGCGCGCGGGCGATGGCGGCCTTCATGCCGCCCTCACGCGGGGTCAGGTCGAAGGTGGCGCCATAGGCCTGCATCAGCCGGCGGCGCTCGACGGACATGCTTTCGGGCATGACCAGGATCAGCTTGTAGCCCTTCACGGCGGCGACCATGGCCAAGCCGATGCCGGTGTTGCCGGAAGTCGGCTCGATGATGGTGCCGCCGGGCTTGAGTTGGCCTGACGCCTCGGCGGCCGCGACCATCGCGACTGCGATGCGGTCCTTGATGGAGCCGCCGGGGTTGCTGCGCTCGGACTTGATCCAGACGTTGGCGTCCGGGAACAGGCGGGACACGCGGATGTGCGGCGTGCGGCCGATGGTGTCTAGGACGCTTTGGGCCTTCATGGTGCGGCTTCCTTATTGAAATCGGGATTGACCGACAGATAAACGGGCGAGACGCCCGCCGGTGCAAGCGTCCCTGCCGTATTTTCCACAGTCATTCACCCGACCGTTAGGGCCTGCGCCGGCCGGCGATGGGCACCGCCGACCGGGATGGGCGCGCCTAGCCGGCGCAGACTTCCAGCGCCTCCTCGGGCTGGCGGGCGCCATGCCCGCCGGCATCGTCGTCGTCTTCCCGGCTGTAAACCAGGTGCAGGTGCGGTGCGGCGGCGTCCCGCTGCGGCGCGCTGGCGGGCGCCAGGAGCTGCGTGCGCGCCAGGGCGGCGAACAGGCCATCGCGCGCCACCAGCTCGTCGAAGCTGCCGGCCTCCGCCACGACGCCGTCGCGGAAGAACAGGATGCGGTCGGCATCGCGGATGGTCGCCAGGCGGTGCGCGATCACGAAGGTGGTGCGGCCGGCGGCGGCGGCCTGCATGGCACGAACCACCTTCTCCTCCGTTGCGCCGTCCAAAGCGCTCGTGGCCTCATCCAGGATCAGGATGCGTGGGTCACGCAGCAGGGTGCGGGCGATGGCCAGGCGCTGGCGCTGGCCGCCGGACAGCGCCGCGCCGCGCTCGCCCACCAGGGTGTCGTAGCCCTGCGGCTGACGCATGATGAAGTCGTGCGCCTCCGCCATGCGTGCGGCCTGCTCCACCTCGGCCTGGGTCGCGTCGGGGCAGCCGACGCGCAGGTTCTCGCCGATGGTGCGGTTCAGTAGCATGGTGTCCTGCGGGACCGTGCCGATGCGGCCGCGCAGGGAGGCGAGGCTCACGTCGCGCAGGTCGTGGCCGTCCACCAGCACGGCGCCTTCGTCCGGGTCCCACAGGCGTTGCAGCAGGGACATGGCGGTGCTCTTGCCGGATCCGGTCATGCCGACCAGGGCGATGGTTTCGCCGGGTTCGGCGACCAGGTCCACGCCGTCCAAGACGGCGGGGCCGCCGGGGTAGGCGAAGCGCACGCCGCGGAACTCCACCCGGCCTGGCCCGGCCGGAAGCTCCGGCTGGCCTGCGGGATCGGGGACCGTGCTGGCGGCGTCCAGGATGGCGAAGAAGTCCTCCAGCCGGGGCAGCATGCCGCCCATCCGGGCGACGATGCCCACTGCGCTCTCCAGCCGGCCGATCAGCATGCCGGCGAAGCCCATGAAGGTCACGATGTCAGCCGTCGTGGCCTGCCCGCGGCCATGCAGCCAGGCGCCCAGGCCGACGATGGCCACGGTCGCGGCCGTGCTGGCGATGCGGTTCATCACGCCGATGCCGGCCCACCAGCCCAGCACCGGGAACTGGTGGCGCACCACGTCGCCGGCCAGCTTGCCGAACGCCTCGGCCTCCAGCGGGGCGCGGCCGAAGGCGCGGATCAGCGGCGCGTTGCCCAGCACGTCGCCGACCTGCGCGGCCATGGCGGAATGCGCGTCCTCCGCCAGGCGCTGGCCGTCCTGGGTGCGGCGGATGGTGTAGGTCGCGGTGACGGCGAAGGCGGCGGCCAGCGCAATCAGCACCGCGCCGAGCGCCGGGTTGAGGAACAGGGCGATTGGCAGCAGCCCGATCAGGCACAGCACGGTGGCGAGGTGGTCGCGGAACAGCCCGAGCCACAGCCAGAACATCTCGTCGGCGCCGCTCCAGAGGGTCTTCATCAGGGTGCCCGTGGGATAGCGGGCATGGTGCGCGGGCGGAAGCTGCAGCACATGGCCGTAAGCGCGGCCGATCACCCGCAGACGCAGCCGGTGCGCGAGGCGGTCCGCCACCACGGAGGTCGCCATGCCCGCGCCGATACCCAGCACGCCCATCGTGGCCCATGCCAGAATGTTGGCCGGCGATGGCCCGGCGCCGCCGAGGCCGCCGACGACCTGCCCGAACAGCACCGGCTCCGCGAAACCGACCGCCACCAGCGCCAGGTTGGCCGCGCATAGGCCGGCTGCGGCCCGCCGGTGCGGGGCAAGCTGCGCGAGGACGCGAAGATAGACCTTGAAGAACCGCTTCATCCAAGCCTCCGTGCCGCCACTGTGGCGGCCACGGATGCAAGCTAGGTTTCGATTGCGGCGGCTTCGGCACGGGATTGCGGTGAGATCATGGGAATGGACGGTGGGAAGGTCAGGCCGCCATGCGCGCCGGGGCGGCAAGGCGGGCGAAGCGGAACGGCGCCGGGTTTACCAAGGGCGGGCCGCCGGTCACCAGGTCCGCCATCAGCCGTCCCGCGCCCGGCCCGATGCCGAAGCCATGGCCGGAGAACCCACTCGCCAAGTGGAAGCCCGGCACCGCATCCACGGCGGAGATCACCGGCACCCCGTCCGGCGTCACATCAATCAGTCCGCCCCAGGTCCCGGCCACCTGTAGGTTGGCGAAGGCCGGGAAGGCTTGAACCAGCTTGCGCTGGGCGAAGGCCAGGCTGGCATCGCTTGGCGTGGGGTCGAGCACCCGCACCGCTTCGAACGGGGAAGGCTGGTCCAGCGACCAGCGCCGTGGCGTCCGCCATTCCTGCAGGAAGCGCCGGTCCAGCCGCAGCTTCAGCTCGCGCCGGTTCTGCAGGAACGAGCGTCCGAACTGCGGCAGCAGGCGGAAGCTGTCGGGCACGATGGGGGTCAGCATGTTGTTGCGCTGGGCGATGGTGTAGCCGCCGTCGCGGCGGCGCCTGAACGACCAGTCGTGCCCGCCCACGGCCATGTCCGGCCCGTCCATCGGCGCCGTTCGCAGCACCGATCCCAGCACCTTCAGTTGCGGAAAGCCGACGCCCTGGTTGCCGCAGAACAGCCGCGACCAGGCGCCGCCCGCCACGACGACGGCGCGGCAGCGGAAGCTTTGGAGCATTGTGCTGGGGGCTTCTGCG
>CAXTDP010000258.1:0-7740 GCA_964242295.1 uncultured Acetobacteraceae bacterium
CGCGTAGGCGATCTTGCCGTCCTTGGAGATCGCCCCGGCGCCGCCAAGTCCTGCCCCGCCGCGTCCTGCGCCACGCTGGCCGGCATGGCTGCGCCGGCACCTTGCCCCAGCTAGCCAGGGTAGGGAGTAGGCGTCCGCTGCTGGCCGGCGCGTCCGGCTAAACCTCTACCTCGACGCACACCGGCACATGGTCCGACGTTTGCGGCCAGTCCCGCGCCGCCATCAGCACCGTGCTGCTCCGCAAGCCTCCGGCCAGGTCGTGCGACACCCACACATGGTCCAGCCGCCGCCCCCGGTTGGCGACGCGCCAGTCGCGGTTGCGGTAGCTCCACCAAGTATAGAGCTTCTCGTCATCCGGCACGAAGCGGCGCATCGCGTCGGTCCAGCCCGTAGCCATCCAGCCCTGCATCGCCTCAACCTCGACCGGCGTGTGGCTGACCACGTCCAGCAGTTGCCTGTGGCTCCAAACGTCATGCTCCCCGGGGGCGATATTCAGGTCGCCCACAAGGATGCTGCGGGCCGGAGGCCGGGTCGTGAAGTGGTCCGTGACCTGCCGGACGAAGGCGAGCTTGTGCGCGAACTTGGGGTTCTCCGCCGGGTCCGGCACGTCGCCGCCGGCGGGGACATAGAAGTCGTGCAACTCCACCGGCCCGGCAGGCGCGTCCAATGCGACAGCAAGGTGGCGGCAATCGCCTTTCTCGCACCAGTCCGGCGACGCCTCGTCCAGCCGCAGCGGCAGGCGGGACAGGATGGCGACGCCGTTGTAGCCCTTCATGCCCCGGCGTGCGACGTGCGGCAGGCCGAGCCGGGCCGGGGCGTCGTCGGGGAACAGCGGGTCCGGCACCTTGGTTTCCTGCAGGCACACCACGTCCGGCCGCAACTCGGCGACCAGCCGCTCCAGCAGCGACAGCCGCAGGCGGAGGGAGTTGATGTTCCAGGTGGCGATGCGGAGCGCGGGCATGAATGGGGCATGGCCCGGCAGAGGAAGCGTGACAAGGGGGCAGGTTCGCGTTGCTGTGAACGACGTCGCGTCACTGAGTACGCGAGCAAGGAACGGGAAGCGACGGACCTGCGCACCCGCCAAGGTCCGTCGCAAGGAGGACCATCCCATGACCGCATTCCACTGCATCCCGATCCCAACCGACACCGCCGAGCGCTTCCGCGGCACCGGCCAGGACGACAACGGCAACACGGTCCGGCGAGTCGTGGCGGAGGGCGGCGGCGGCGCCCCGTGCCGCCATTGCCTGCGGTTCGGGGCCGCCGGCGAAACCATGCTGCTTGGCTCCTACAACCTGCCCCGGCCGCACGGCATCTACTGGACGCCAAGCCCGATCTTCGTCCACGCGGACGGCTGCCCGCAGTTCGCCGCATCCAGCATCGTTGCGCCGATCATCGCAGAAGGGGTGCTGGTGTCTGTCCGGGCCTACGACGCCGCCGACCAGTGCATCTACGAGCTGGGCCAGGTGTGCAGCGGCGCGGAGGTGGGCGTGCCGCTCACCCGGGCGCTGGACGACGCCAGGACCGCCTTCGTCAACGTCCACACCGCCCGGCCCGGCTGCCTGCTGTCCCGGGTCGAGCGCATCGCCTGACCCGGCTTGATCTCCCGGCCGCATCCGCTAGGGTCCGCCGCAAAGAATTGGGGGACCCAACCATGCACCGCAGGACCTTGCTCGCCGCCGCCGCCGCCATCTCCGCCGCCGCCGCGCTGCCGGCATGGGCGCAGGCGGGCGGCCCAGTGCAGGTCGGCGCCATCGAGATACTGTCCGGCCCCAACTCCGCCTATGGCACCGCCATACGCGCCGGGCTGGAGCTGGCGCTGGAGGAGGTGAACGCGAAGGGTATCCTAGGTGGGCGCAAGATCAACCTCATCATCGAGGACAGCGCCGGCAACAAGGACCAGGCGATCAACGCCGCCCGCAAGCTGATCGGGCGCGACAAGGTCGTGGCGATCATCGGCCCCACCCTGTCCAACGAGATGTTCGCCGCCGGCCCCGTCGCCAACGAGCGCAAGATCCCCATCATCGGCACCTCGACCACCGCGGTCGGCATCACCGGGATCGGCCCCTACGTGTTCCGCACCAGCCTGCCGGAGAGCGACGTGATCCCGGTGACGCTGGCCTATGCCAAGGCGCACGGGGCGAAGACGATCGCGCTGATGTACGCGAACGACGACGCCTTCAGCAAATCCGGCTTCGACACCATGAAGGCCGCGGCGGAAAAGGCCGGGCTGAACATCGTCACCATCGAGAGCTTCGGCAGCAAGGACACCGACTTCAGCGCGCAGCTCACGAAGGTGCGCGGCCTGCATCCCGACGCTATCGGCATCTCCGCCCTGGTGGAGCCGGTGTCGGGCGTGCTGCTGCAGGCGCGGCAGTTGGGCTTCGGCAAGGAAACGCTGTTCGTCGGCGGCAACGGCAGCAACTCGCCCAAGCTGGGCGACATCGCCGGCCCGGCGGCGGACGGGCTGATCGTCGGCAGCCCCTGGTTCGTCGGCAAGGACGACCCGGTGAACCAGGCGTTCGTCACCAAGTTCAAGGCCAAATACGGCAAGGAGCCGGACCAGTTCGCCGCCCAGGCGTATGACTGCATGGGTATCCTGGCCAATGCGATAGACCGCGCCGGCGCCGCCGAGCCGGAGAAGATCAAGGAGGCGCTGATGACGACGACGTTCAACGGCGTCATGGGTCCCTTCACCTTCACCCCCGGCCGCGACCCGGCCAGTACGGAGGGCGTGGTGGTGCTGGCAATGCAGGGCGGCAAGTTCGGGGTGGCGCCGGAGTAGCGGATCAGGATGCGGGCCGGGCCAAGTCGGGGAAGGCCAGGCCGTCATAGAGTTCAGCCATCGGGACCTCGATGGCGATTTCGGGCATTGCCAAGGTGCCAGCAGGTGCCAGTTCGTCTACGACCCAACCCGCCTCCGTGCGGGTGTAGGTCGTGGCGAGCGCCTGGTCCTGCTCCAGGATGACGTAGCGCCGAACCGAGGGAATGGCGCGATACTCCCGCAGCTTGTCGAAGCGGTCGGTGTGCTCGGTGCTTTCCGAGATGATCTCGAACATGACGACAGGTTCGGTGTGCATGGTCGTTGAGCCTGGAACCGGCGTGCAGGTCACGAAGGCGTCGGGATATCGGTAGCTGAAGCCGGCCTGAACCTTGACCTCTGGCCCACGGGCATAGCAGGGCTTGCCCCGCAAGCGGGTGAAAAGCGCGGTCAGCAAGTTGCCCTGTATCGCGCCGTGCGTATCGGTGACGCCGACCATCGCGACGGGCTGGATGCCGTCGAACTCCCACTTGAATTCCTGCCCGGCTTCCCAGGCTAGGAATTCAGCCGGTGTCATCGGGGCTATGCGGGCCTGGCTCATGTGCGGTGCCTCCTGCACGGCATGATGGCGACGTGCTGGGCGTGAAGCAACGCCGCCCTCCCGTTTGTTGCGGGCGAGTCAAGGTAGAAGGGCGGGCCTTCCACCCTTTAGCTCGCGGCGCTAAGACATCCGCCTCCGCCGCGCGCCTGCGGCCCCGCAAGGAACAGATACACCCCGCTATGCTGGCGCAGCAGCTCGTCAACGGCGTCCTGCTCGGCGCCACCTATGCCCTGTTCGCGCTCGGCTTCACGCTGATGTTCGGCGTGCTGCGGGTCATCAACCTGACGTATGGATTCTACTTCTCCGCAGGGGCGCTGGTGGCGCTCTGGCTGGCGCGCGCCGGAGGCTGGCCCATCTGGGCGGCGCTGCCGGCTGCAGCCGTGGCATCCGGCGTGCTGGCCGTCGTGCTGGACTGGCTGCTGCTCAGCCGCCTGCGCCGCATCCACGCGCCAGAGCTGTCCTCGCTGATGGTGACGCTCGGCGGCGTGCTGGCGCTGTATTCGGCGCTGACCGCCTGGCTCGGCCCCGACATACGCCGCTTGCCGCCAGGCGCCATCAGCGCGGATGCGTTCCAGTTCGGCGACATCCGCGTCACCGAGGCGCAACTGCTGATCCTGGGGGCGACGGCGCTGCTGGTCGGCGCGTTGCTGCTGCTGATGCATAGCACCCGCCTGGGGCTGGCGATCCGCGCCATGGCGGAAAAGCCCGATGCGGCGCAACTCATGGGCATCAACACCGGACGAGCGGCGGCGCTGGTGTCGTTCATCTCGGGCGCCCTGGCCGGGGCAGGGGGCGTGCTGATCGGGCTGAACTTCAACGCCATCCACCCCTACATGGGCGAGCAGATGATGCTGCGCGGCTTCGTCGTCATCATCGTCGGCGGGCTGGGCGACATACGCGGCGCGCTGCTGGCCGGGCTGGCGCTGGGCATGATCGAGGTGCTGACGGCGGCGTTCGTGTCATCGTCGCTGAAGGAGGCGGTGGCGTTCCTGATCCTGGTTGCGGTGCTGTGGACCCGGCCCGCCGGGCTGTTCGGCCGCGCCGTGGTGCGGCGGGCATGATGATCCCCAGCCGCACCATCCCGCTCCTTCTCCCTCTCCCTCCGGGAGAGGGTTGGGGTGAGGGGGTCTTGCTTGCGGAGCCAGGCGCCGCCAGTGCTGTCAGCGCATGGCCCTTCACCAGACAGGGCCGCGCGTGCCCACCCCCTTACCCCGATCCTCTTCCGAAGGGAGAGGGAGCAGAAAGCTGCACCCTGGCCTCAGGCGGCGTCGCATGATCCCCCCCTGGCTCGACGACTTCCTATGGACCTACCAAAACCTGATCCACGCCCTGGGCATCAACGGCCTGCTGGCACTGTCCATGTATGTGGTGCTGGCCGTCGGGCAGCTCTCGCTGGGGCAGGCGGCGTTCATGGGGCTGGGCGCCTACTCCTCCACGCTGATGACGCTGCAGCTCCATCTGCCGTTTTTGCTCGTGCTGCCGCTGTCGGTCGTGGTCCCCGTGCTGTTCGCGCTTGCCATCGGCGTGCCGACGCTGCGGCTGGCGGGCGTTTACCTCGCCATCGCCACCATCGGCCTGGGCGAGGTGCTGCGGGCGGTCTATCTCAACGTGGACCTGTTTGGCGGGGCGCTCGGCCTGTCCGGCATCCCGGAGCGCGGCGAGACCTGGATGATCTACGGCCTGCTCGCCATCGCCGTGCTGGCGCTGTGGCTGGTCGGGCGCAGCGGCATCGGCCGGGCGATGGAGGCGATGCGGGAGGATGAAACCGCGGCGCAGGTGATGGGCGTGCCGATCCGCCGCTACAAGATGGGTGCGCTGCTGGCCTCCGCTGCGCTGGCGGGGCTGGCGGGATGCCTGTCCGCCCACGTCAGCAGCTTCATCGGCCCGAACGAGTATGGGTTCGAGCCTGCGGTGACGATCCTGTCTTACGTGCTGCTGGGCGGACTTGGCACGCCGCTGGCGCCGGTGCTGGGCGCCTGGGTGCTGACCCTGCTGCCGGAGCTGCTGCGCGACGTTTCCGACATCCGGCTGGTGCTGAACGGCGTCATCATCGTGCTGGCGGTGCTGTTCCTGCCTGGCGGGCTGCTGCCGCTGCGCATGAAGCGGCGTGCGGCGTGACGACGGCTCGCAATTATTATCGCGCCGCGCGCAGCGCCGCGGCAATCCAGGGGCAGCAAAAGCGGTCCTTGCGGCCCCTGGATCGCCCCGCCGCAAGCCGCCCGCAATGACGGGTCATCCGCCCCTGCTCGAACTGCGCGGCCTGACCCGGCGCTACGCCGGGCTGGTCGCGGTCGGCGGCGTGGACATGCAGGTCCAGCCCGGCGGCGTCCATGCCGTCATCGGCCCCAACGGCGCCGGCAAGACCACCCTGTTCAACCTGGTCAGCGGCCTGGTCGCACCCACTGCCGGGCGCATCCTGCTGGACGGGCACGACGTGACAACCCTGCCACCAGACCGCCGGGCGGCGCTCGGGCTGGGACGCACGTTCCAGAACATCCGCATCTTCACCGGGATGACTGTGCTGGAGAACGCGTTGACCGGCCTGCACGCCCGCCTGCGTGCCGGGCTGCTGACGACCGCCCTGCGCCTGCCGCGCTTCCGGGCGGAGGAGCGCGCCGCCGTGCAGCAGGCCCGCGCTGCCCTGGACTTGGTGGGCCTGGCCGACAAGGCAAATCAGCAGGCCGGCGCCCTGTCCTACGGCGACCAGCGCCGCCTGGAGATCGCCCGCGCCATGGCCCCCAAACCGCGCCTGCTGCTGCTCGACGAGCCAGCCGCCGGCATGAACCCGGCGGAAACCGAGGCCCTTGCCACCCTCGTGCGCTCCCTGCGCGGACGCACGACCGTGCTGCTGGTGGAGCACGACATGGGCTTCGTCATGGACATCTCCGACCGGGTGACGGTGCTGAACTTCGGCCGGCTGATCTACGAGGGCGCGCCGGCGCAGGTGCGGGCGGAGCCGGCGGTGATCGAGGCTTACCTGGGCCACAAGGTCGCGGCCCGGCTGGCTGCCGGCGCCAAGTCCGGTGTCCGAGGCGCCGGGCTGCGGGACGCTGGATGAGCGCCGGGCTGGAAGTTGAAGGCCTCCAGGTCGCCTATGGCCGCACCCGCGTCCTGCACGGCATAACGCTGCGGGTCGGCGCCGGTCAGGCCGTGTGCCTGATCGGCGCCAACGGGGCGGGCAAGACGACGACGATGCGCGCCATCTCCGGCCTGGTGCGCCCGCAAGCCGGCCGCATCCGGTTCGGGGCGGACGACATTACCGGCCGCGCCGCCCACCGGATCGCCGCCGCCGGGCTGCGCCAGGTGCCGGAGGGCCGGCAATGCTTTGCCGAGCTGACAGTGGCGGAAAACCTGCTGTTGGGCGCCTACCTGGTGCCCGGCCGGTCAGAGATCGCCCGGCGACAAGAGGAGGTGCTGGCGCGCTTCCCCCGGCTGCGTGAGCGCCTGGGGCAGGCTGCCGGGTCCATGTCGGGCGGGGAGCAGCAGATGCTCGCCATCGGCCGCGCCCTGATGGGCAGCCCGCGCCTGCTGCTGCTGGACGAGCCGAGCATGGGTCTGGCGCCGCTGTTCGTCGAGGAGATCTTCGCGATCATCGCTGCGCTGAAGGCGGACGGGACGACGATCCTGCTGGTGGAGCAGAACGCCTCTGCCGCGCTGGAGGTGTCGGATCATGCCTATGTGCTGGAAACTGGGCGCATCGTGCTGTCCGGTCCGGCGGCAGAGGTGGCGCAGGACCCGGCTGTCGCGGCGGCCTACCTGGGCGGCTGACGCCACCGATCAAATTCACGGTGACGAAGGGTAACGCGGGCGATACGCGGCGGCTGGCGGCCTTAAATCCGCCATCAAGCTACACCATGTTGACGGCGTTGGGGCGGGTTGCCCCGTCCTTGTTGATAGGTGTCAATCATGACGCGCGTTGGTCGTCTCCTGATAGCTCTTCCTGTCCTTGCCATGACGGCGGCGGCGCCGGTGGCGGCAAATGCCCAGTATTACCGTGGCGGCTACGGCTATGGCTACCGCGGCGGGTATGGCTATGGTCGTGGCTTCGGCTTCGGCGGTGCCTTCGTTGGTGGGGCATTGCTGGGCCTCGGCGTTGGCGCTCTGGCGGCGCGGCCCTACTATGCTGCCCCGCCAGTCTATTATGCTCCCCCGCCGGTCGTTTATGCGCCCCCGCCAGTTTATTACGCCCCGGGTTACTACTACCGCTGACGGCCATTCTTCCCCCTCTCCCTCCGGGAGAGGGTCGGGATGAGGGAAAAGGCAGACGTGACTCTAAACCCTCTAGATTTCGGTCAAGCAAAGACAGATCAGCAACGGTATGCCGTATTAGCATTACAGTTGCCGCTTTCGTTTCAGGTGTGAACGTTGTGCGGCAGCTTGA
>CAXTDP010000259.1:0-7724 GCA_964242295.1 uncultured Acetobacteraceae bacterium
CGGCAGCCGCCCGCCCGCGAGCAGGAGCAGTCCGGCCAGCGCCGCGCCGGCTGGGACTGCCATCCAGGGCGAGGGGCGCCAGCGGCCAAGGGCCACGGCCTGGCTGGGCGGGCCGATCAGGGCGACGGCGGCGGCGAGCGCCAGGAGCGGCGCTTCGACCTTGACCCGGCCGACGCCGTGCAGGCCGGCCATCCCGGACAGCACGTGCAGGGCGGTGGTGAAATCCGGCGCACGGAACGGCACCCAGGCCGCGGTGACGAACAGCAGGGTCGCTGCCCACCCCAGTCCGGGCGGCAGCCGCAGGCCGCGGCGGTTCCAGGCTCCGTTCGCCGCCAGCGCCAGGCCGTGCAGCCCGCCCCAGGCGACGAAGGTCCAGGCCGCGCCGTGCCACAGCCCGCCCAGCAGCATCGTCAGCAGCACGTTGCCCGCCTGCGACCCGCGCCGGCTGCCGCCGAGGGGGATGTAGATGTAGTCGCGCAGGAACCGGGACAGGGTCATGTGCCAGCGGCGCCAGAACTCGCGGATGCCGGCGGCTCGATACGGGGCGTCGAAGTTGAAGGGCAGGCGCACGCCGAACATCAGCGCCAGGCCGATGGCCATGTCGGAGTAGCCGGAGAAGTCCAGGTAGATCTGCAGGGCGTAGCCGGCGGCGGCTGCCCAGCCCTGGGCAAGGTTGAGCGGGCCTGCCGCGGCCTGCGCGAACAGGGCGTCGGGCAGGGGCGCCAGGCTGTCGGCCAGGCCGGACTTCTTGGCGAAGCCGATGGTGAACAGGGCCAGGCCGCGCGACAGGTTCTCCCATAGGGCGGGGCCGTGCGGGTCCCGGGCGAATTGCGGGATGATCTCGTTGTGGCGCACCAGCGGGCCGGCGATCAGTTGCGGGAAGAAGGTCACGAAGGCGAAGAAGTCGAGCAGGCCATAGACGTGCCGGTCGCCGCGGCGGAGGTCCAACAGGTAGCTGATCTTCTGGAAGGTGAAGAACGAGACGCCCAGCGGCAGGATGATGCCGAACGGGGTGAAGGGCAGGCCCAGCAGCGCCGCCAGGTTGGCGCCGAGGAAGTCCGCATACTTGCAGACTCCGAGGAACCCGAGGTTCAGCGCGACGCCCAGGCCCAGGATGGCCCGGCGGCGGCTTGCTGCCGCCCACCAGCGCACGACCAGCCAGTTGGCCAGTGTGAGGCCAACCAGCGCCGGCACGAACCGCGCATCCCAGAACGCATAGAACGCCAGCGATGCCCCGACCAGCACGGCCTGGCGGCCCGCATGGCTGGGTGCGGCATAGAACAGTCCCAGCGCCACGGGCAGGAAACCCAGGACGAAGCCCTGCGTGTTGAACAGCATTCCGGCACCTTGAACAGCATTTTGGCACCATGGCCAAAACCGTCCTTGGCCGCAGCCCCGGGACGTGGGCATGTTAGCTACAGGCCGTAGCGTTGACAGGCCACCCCCGGAGGCGTCCCGTGCCGCAGATTCAACCGTCGCACATCCTGCTCGTCGAGGACGAGCCGCTGCAGCGCGAGCTGATCTCGGAGTCGCTGAGCAGCGCGGGATACGAGGTCACGGCCACACGCACCGGGGACGAGGCGGCGATCCTGCTTGCCGACCGCGACCGGTTCGATGCGCTGCTGACGGACATCGCGATCCCCGGGCGCATAGACGGCATCGGGCTGGCCGAGCACGCGCGGCAGGTGCATCCCGACCTGCCGATCCTGTTCGTGTCCGGGGGGGCTGCCAACCTGCGGCGCGCTGAGGCGCTCGCGCCGCCCACGGCCTGCATGACCAAGCCGTTCGAGGCGGTGGCGCTGCTGCGGGCCATCGGGCTGCTGATTGGGACGGATTGACCGCAAACGCGCCCTGCAAGGGGTGGTCGTCCGTCATGGCGCGGTGACATCGGGCTGATATCGCGAGCGGGCATTGCGAGCGGGCGCGGGGTGGCGGAGCGCGGCAAGGACCGTGCTGGCCGATGCCGGATCGCCGTGCCGCGGCGATGGCCGCCATGAGGGATGGGAGCCAAGGGCCGGCGGCATGAGGTGGCCTGGCGAGCCAGCGCCCTTGTGACCCTGGGTGCTTTCTTTGGGCGTTTCTTGCGGGCGGTTCGGCACTGCAGCGCCTTTACCCGTCGGAAACGCCGATGGCGTATCCTGCGCCGGCCCGGCCCTCCTGTCCGGCATGGGCTGGAGGCTGGCCGTGTCCCCCCGAAACACCTTGCTTTATCGCCGGTTCAGCTTGCTGCCACGTGCCCTCTGGCCGCGCTTGGCGGTGCTGATGCTGGTGGCGATGGGGCCGATGGTCGCGGTGCTGCTGCTGTCCGCCGTCGCGGACGGCCGCCGCGTGGTGGAGGCGGCCCAGGAGCAGGCGATGCAGCTCGCGCGGCTGGCGGCGGAGCAGCAGGACGACACATTGCAGGAGGCGATCAACCTGCTGCGCGTGATGGGGCGGGTCGGCGTCGTGCGCGACATGCTGGAAGGCCGCTGCGACACCCTGCTGCGGGAGGTGGTGGCCGACCATTCCCGGATAGACGCCGTCGCCGTGGCGCGTTCGGATGGAGTCGTCGCCTGCGGCAGCCGCCCCGGCGCCGTCGGCCTGAAGGCTGGGGACCGGCCCTACTTCCAGGAAGCCATGGCATCGGACGATGGGCGCGCCGTGCTGAGCAACCTGACCGTGAGCCGGGTGTCGGGCAAGCCGACGATGTTCGTCGCCGTTCCAATCGGCCCGGCGCAGGCCCGCGCCGGGGTGATGATCGCCGCGCTGAACCTGACATGGTTCACCAACCTGGGGAACCGGCTGCCGCGCGGCGGCGACCAGTTGGTCCAGGTGCTGGACAATCGGGACGGCTCCGTCCTTGCGCGCGCGCCGGACCGCACTGCGCGGATCGGGGACCTCGTGCCGGACCATCCCGTGCTGCAGGCGTTCCGCGCCGCGCCCGGCGGCGGCTCCGTCGTGGCTGCGGACCTGGACGGCGCCAGGCGGATCTTCGGCTTTGCGCCGCTGCCTGGCCGCGGCAACAACATCGTCATCGCCGTCGGCCTGTTGGAGGCAGAGGTCCGGCGGGCAGCGGACCTGCGCTCGGGCTATGCCTTGGCGGTCGCGCTGGGGGCGGTGGCATTCGCGGTGCTGGCGGGCTTGCTGGCGGCGCAGCATGCTCTGCTGCGCCCGATACGCAGCCTGACGATGGCGGCGCGGCAGGTGGGCAGCGGGAACCTGCAGGCGCATGCGCGGATGGGACGCGGCGCGGCGCGGGAGTTGCGCGCGCTGGCCTCCGCCTTTGCCCGCATGGCCCGGCGCCTGCGTGAGAGGGACGACCGCATTGCTGGCATGGGGCGGCAGCTCGCCGCCAGCGAGGCGCACCACCAACTGCTGGCGGACATCGCGACGGACGTGACCGCCCGGTTCGACCTGCAGTTCCGCCACGCCTACGTGTCGCCGTCCTGCCACGAGGTGCTGGGATACCGGCCGGAGGAGCTTGTGGGGCGGCATCTGTCCGACGTGGTGATGCCGGACGACTGGGCGGAGGTGGACTCGTCGCTCGTGCTGCCGTTGATCGGCGGGAGCCTGACGGTGCGCGTCACCTATCGCGCCCAGCGCGCCGATGGCCGGACCACCTGGGTCGAGAGCAATGGCCGCCGGCTTGCGGATGGCACCGGGTATGTCTTCGTCAGCCGCGACGTGTCGGCGCGCAAGCTGCTGGAGCAGCGGTTGGAGGAGGCGAACCGTCAGCTGCGCGTCCTGGTGCGTCAGGACGGGCTGACCGGCCTGGGCAACCGCCGGCATTTCGACGAGGTGCTGGGCACCGAGTATCGCCGTGCCATGCGGGACGGGGAACCGCTGTCGCTCATCATGGTGGATGTGGACCGGTTCAAGACGTTCAACGACATGTATGGGCATCCGGCCGGGGACGCCTGCCTGCGAGGCGTCGGCGGCGCATTGGCCGGGGCGCTGCGCCGCCCGGCGGACTTGGCGGCGCGTTATGGCGGGGAGGAGTTCGCGGTGCTGCTGCCCTGCACGGACGAGTCTGGGGCGCTGGCGACGGCGGGGCGCATCCAGGAGGCGATGCGCGCCGCGGCGGTGCCGCATGCCGGGTCCGAGTTCGGCGTCGTCACGCTCAGCATGGGGATCACGGTGCTGGTGGCCGGCGGGGCCAGCGCCGGCCCGGCTGCGTTGGTGGAGGCGGCGGACGCGGCGCTGTATGTCGCCAAGCGGTCTGGGAGGAACACGGCGCACCTGACGGTTGGCTGAGTGCGGGTTTGATGGTGTGCTGCGCTGGGTGGTTGCCGCCGACCAGCAACTGGTCCGACCCCTCCGCCAGCCCGGCGTTGTTGCGAGCCGATTGCGTTGCGATGGCCGGGGGGGGGCAGGATGGTGCTTGCGGTCCCCGAGATTGCCGTCGCGCTCCGCGTCTCGTTATGACCGAATGGTTACCGGGCGTTGCGGCTGGGTAGTTGGTTCGAAGGTTGGCTTACGGCGGACAAGCGGACGTTTGCTGGCGCTGCATCAACGACCGGAGTTGGCCGAGAGCGAATCGGCAGCTTCAGGGGCCGTTCTCAAAGAAGCTTCAGGGGCCGTCATCAAAGAAGCAAACTCTGCCGGTCGTCATCCCGGGCACGGCGACCATGATCGTTGTGTCGCGAGCGGTCAGGCGCCGCCTTCCGCCCGCACCGGAGCGGAAGGAACGACCGTCCGCACCAGACCCGTGGCGACATCGTAAACGAGGCCGGTGACGACGAGGGCGCCGGGCAAATTCGGATTCGCCTTCAGCGCCGCGACGTCCAGGGCGACCGCTTCGTAGGGGTCATCAATGGCCAGGGCGGCGAGATCCGAACGCTTGACGCCCATGTGCCTCGCCAGCAGATCGGGCGCGTGATTGCGGCAGTTCTTGATGCCGCAATCGGTGTGATGCAACACGACGAAGTTCCAGCCCGCTCCAATGTCGCCGCCGCGGTCCTGCACGACCGAGCGCAGCAGCATCATGGTTTCGAGCGTGGCCGGACCGACCCGGCCGCCGACGTTGCGGATCACCGCCGCGTCGCCGTTCACCAGGCCGAATATCCTTTCGGGATCAACGCGGGGGTCGGCGCAACCCAAGACAATCATTTTCTTCGTCGGCATGATTTTCAGGTTCGCGTCGAAACCGTCGGCGGCGAACGCCGCGTTGCCCTCGATGAGGCTGTCCAGCGGGTTCATGGTTGTTTCCTTTTGAAAATCGGGTGGCCGGCTCGAAGCGGGTGGACCTACTTGGCGAGCAGCAGTCCGAGTGGGGCGAGAGGTCCGATCGGGATGATCTGGAACTCCATCAGCCCCGCCCGGGCGAGCGGCAGGCTTTCCAGGAGTTCCCTGCCTTGCGCCGGGTCGGCGACGTTCAGGATGAACACGACCCCGGTTCGATCCTGCTTGGAGAACCATTGCTCCAGCTTGCCCGCCAAGTAGAGGCGAACGGTTTCCTGGACCTCCGACTGCATGACCAGCGCGAGTGCGGCAGGCGTCGCTTTCGGCGTGCGCGTCCCTATCGCCAGCAGCTTGGCAACTGGACCGGCGCCCGTCTGGAGGGATGGCGAGGCTGGCTGCGCGGTCGCTGCCACGGGCGTCCCCACGGCCAGCACCAATGCGCAGACTGCCGAGAGGAATGGTCCCGCGGCCATCATCCGTTCAGGACATCGGCGTGCGCCCGGGCGAACTCGCCCACCGTCATTGACCGGCGCCCGGTCAGTCTCTCGACGTTGTCGTCCGCACCAGACATCGCGCCGTGCTTGTAGTCGTCCATCGCGAACCGCAGGTGCTGGACGATATACGGCGGCACGCCCATCGCCTCGATCGAGGCGCAGTATTCTTCGATCGGAACGTCCTGGAACACGATCTTGCGGCCCAGGCCCTCGCTCAGTTCCGCCGCCATCTGCTCGTGGTCCATCTCGACCGGACCGGACAGGTTTATCGTCGTGCCGGCATGGCCCTCAGGAGCCTTCAGGAGCGCGGCGATTGCGCGGCCCTGGTCGTCGGCGGCTATCGGGGAATGCCGCCCCTTGCCCGCCGGCATGCGGAGGACGCCCTGCTTCAAATAGGGCAACTGCCAAGGGTAGAGCAGCCATTCGAGGAAGTATGTGGGGCGGAGGTGGATGACGGGGAGACCCGACCAATTCAACACCTGCTCCGCGATGAAGCTGTCCCGGCAAGAGTTGCTTTTGGAATGGCGGCTCGCCGAACGTTGGGAGAGGTTGACGATCGTGGCGACGCCCGCCTCCTTGGCGCCCTGCGCGAAATTGACGGTCGCGTGGATGAGGCCTGGCTGCACCGGCCACACGAAGTAGGCGGCATCAATCCCCCGCATTGCCGCGAGAACGGTGTCGATCTCCAGCAGGTCCCCGACCACGATCTCGGCGCCGAGCTTGCCCAATGCCTCCGACCTGGCGTCCTCGCCGTGGACCATGGCACGAACGGCCAAGCCGTATGCAACGGCTTCCCTCACGGCCGCGCGGCCGGTGTCGCCTGTCGCTCCCGTGACCAGGACAGATCTTCTCTCGCTGGGCATCGCGTCTCCTTTCCTAAAGCGTCGGCACCGGGCGACGGGCTTCAGTTAACACCTGTGGGACAGTAACGAAATGTCGTAGAACCCTCGTTTCAGGTCATGGGAGTCCAGGATGGTAAAGGTCGGCTTCATCGTGACACCCGGCTTTCCGGTCATGAGCCTGGCAGCGCTGTCGGTATTCGAATTCGCAAACATCAAGGCCGAGCGCTCCATCTACGAAGTCACCGTACTCTCCGAGCATGGCGGCCCGGTCGCGACCACGATGGGGACGACGCTGAATACCGTTCCCTTTGGCCGGGAGCATTTCGATACGCTGATCATCGGCGGGAACACCCGGGTCACTCCCACGTCCCCCGCCCTGCGCGCTTTCGTGGTCGAAGCCGCGAAGCTCTCGCGCCGGGTCTGCTCGATTTGCACTGGCGTCTTCGTTTTGGGAGATGCCGACCTGCTGGACGGACGGCGGGTGACGACACACTGGGCGTTCACCGAGGACCTGAAGGTCCGCTTCCCATCGGCCCGGCTGGACGAGAACCGCATCTTCGTCGTTGACGGTCCGATCTGGACGGCGGCGGGCAACAGCGCCGGCCTCGATCTCACGCTGTGGATGCTGCAGAATGACTACGGCCCCGAACTGGCTCGGACCGTGGCCCGGACGCTCGTCGTTGACCAGCAGAGGTCCGGAGGGCAGTCACAGCACTCGGCGCTTCTGGAGATGCATCCGAAATCCGACCGGATCCAGGATGCGCTCGCATACGCGCGGCTCAATCTCAAAGCCCTCCTTTCGGTCGAGACGTTGGCGGGGGTGGCCCGTCTTGGTCCGCGGCAGTTCAGCCGCGCGCTCCGGGCGGAAACTGGCATGTCGCCGGCCAAGGCCATCGAAAGCCTTCGCCTGGAAGCCGCTCGATTGATGATACAGACCAGCCGGCACACGGTTGACGTCATCGCCGCCGAAACCGGTTTCGGCGACCAGGAGCGAATGCGCCGGGCGTTCATCCGCGTCCACGGCCAGCCGCCGCAGTCAATCCGGCGGATGTCGCAGCCAAGGGCGGCAAGTCGGTGAACGCCCGGCAAGCCGCGCCGGCCGGTCCAGCGCAGGGCATCCTCGAACGGGCGGCGGCGTCAGGCGGACTGGCTCAGCACCAGGCGACGGCGGCGGGCGTGGCGGAGCGGCAGGGCGGCGTAAATGTCCTTGACCGCCTCGGTGATGGTG
>CAXTDP010000260.1:0-7693 GCA_964242295.1 uncultured Acetobacteraceae bacterium
TGCCAAGCTGGTGAACGAAGCTCCCGACCTTGGGGCCGTGTTGGTCGAAGCCGGGGTCAATCCCGTTGCCTGCTACATGGTTGGGCCGCGCGTCGAGGATCTGGCCTCCCTTGATATTCTGGAACGAGCGGGGTTTCAGCCAGCTGCAACGGTGATCGTGCTGAATGAAGGCCGGGTTGATTCCACGCTGACGCGAGAGGAAGCCTTTGCCCGGGTCCTGCGGCATGGAACGTTCACCCGTGCTGTCGCGCGTGGCGCGGTGGTCCTATGGATGCCTCGATTGGAACCGGAAGTCGCCGCAGAGATTGAAGGCAAGCGGCTGACCTTCGGGCAGGCTCGCGACGGGCAGGTTCCCGCTGGTGCGAAGTTCGCGCCAATCGGCGGTTTCAAACGCAGTATGGTCCGACGCTGGCTGGAGACCATGCGGCGTGAGTTCGGCCCTGTGGCAACGTGGATGCCATGAACGATCTCGGCCCGGTCGATACCTTCGCGGCGAAGGTGCAGGAGGCGCAAGCCGAGCTGCAGCGTGGAATTGATCGGGCCGGCCTGCGCGACGATCCGTTCCGGCATCCTCTGCAAGCCTTGTGTAGCGTCATGGGGCTGTTCCCGGAGCTGGTGGGGCGGATCACGGGCGCTGTTGACCAGGCGCGTCAGCCGATAGACCCGGCGGCGGTTGAGCGCGCCGTCGAGCGGTTGGAACAGGCAGCCGTGCGCGGCGCAGACCAACGCGCGGCAGAGTTGGCGCGGGCGCACAGCCGCCGCACGCTGCTGACCTACAGCGGGACCTTCGCAATTGGTATTCTGGCTGCATTCGGCGTTGGTGTTGTCTGGGGACAGGCATCGGCCAACGCTACCGTTCACCAGACGGAAGGGCAGCTCGCCCTGGCGTTCCGCGACGGGCCTGGTTCTGCGGCGATCTGGGCAACCCTGATGCGGTCGAATGATGCGAGCCAGATGCTGGCGACCTGCACCGGGCTTGCAGTCAAAACCCTTGAAGGCCGAAAGGCGTGCAACATGCCGGTATGGTTGGACCCACCGAACCTGGCGGTGCCGTCTCGGGCGCGGTAGTTAGAGAATATTTCGGCAGTATCAACGACATGCCGGGAAGAGACCCGCCCATGACGGACCTATATGACGCGGACGTGTGGAGAGGGAGGAAGCGCTAGGCGCGGATGCAAGGCTGCGCCTGGCATTTGCTGCTATTGTGGCAGCAAGGAACCTGTGAAAGCAGTGCAACGTGCGGGTGCGCGTGCTATTGCCATTTAGGATATTGCTGAGGCTCTGCTGAATTCGACCAGAGCCGGCCCGTCGTATCCGCAGCCCAAATCAAGCCGGGAGGATGCTATGCAAGCGCAGATGCCAGAACCAATGGTGCCGCCGTCGCCAGGCCTTCCAGGGAACGCGCGGGACGGGATGCCGTGGGCTGTGCCAAGCAGTTTTCCACCCGGTGGACCGGAGATGCCGCCGAACATGGACCCGATGCCTGATGTAGGCGTACCGAGTGAAATGCCGGACACCGGGCCAAGGCGATTGCCAGGTACACCGATGATGTAAGCAGGGACGCGACGCAGCAAGCCTGCTGCGACGACTTTGAGATACTGAGATGACGGCCTTGTCGGTGCAGCCGTCACGGTAAGCATCCTCCGCAAGCGTCAGGCTGATCCAGTGTGTGGGGGCTAGCAGGCACAGCAAGAACCCGCTCTATGCCCTCGCCCCTACCCCTTAGCCGGACAGCCCGGGTCAAGGTCGAGTGTATCCACGCAGAGTGCGTCAGTCTGGACGACCCTGCTCACGTTTGGCCGTTGCAGCACGCCTGCATCCTCCCGCGCGAATACTGCCGGTGAGCCTGGATTGGCCTTACTGGACGTTCCATAGGCATCAAGGACGCATTCTTCGTTGCGGCGGCAACCCGTGACCATCTTGCAGTTATGCAGTCAAGCCTTCATAGTGTCGTGACTGCATGACGGGATGAAGGCATGAACACAATCGCGCTGCTGGCGCGCAAAGGCGGGGCAGGCAAAACCACATGCGCCATCCACATCGGCGTGCTGGCGCAGCAGTCCGGGTTGCGGGTGCTGTTCTTCGACCTAGACCCACAGCGTAGCCTTGCAACTTGGTGGCAGAGCCGCGCGGCCGAGACGCCGGGTCTGATCGAGACGGACGCGCGCCGGTTGCCCGATCTGTTGAAGAAGGCTGCGGCCGATGGCTACAGCCTGGCCGTGGTGGACACTCCACCGGCCGTGAGCTTCGACACGACCCGGGTGGCAGCGGCGGCAGACCTATGCCTGATCCCGCTTCGACCGAGCATCCTGGACATTTACGCCGTCACCAGCACAGCCGAGGTCGTGCGGGCAACGGGGAAGCCCAGCCTGCTCGTCCTGAATGCATGCCCAGCCCCGCGGGGCGACCAGGAAGCGGCAACCACAATTGAAGCCCGTAAGGCGCTGGCCGGAATGCCGGCGGACCTGGCAGCGGCATCCCTGGCCCAGCGTCTTGACTACACGCGCGCGCTGAACGGCGGTGAAGCCGTCAACGAGTTCGCCCCGGGATCAAAGGCCGCCCAGGAGACGCGGCAGCTGTGGACCGAAATACAGAAGAGGCTGTCATGACCAAGAAGCCCACTAGCCTATCTGACGTGATGGCGAAGAAGGCCGGCATAGCGGCGGCGGCACCTGCAGCGCAGCCGGATGGTGAGATCAAGACGCTTACCTTGCGTCTACCGCTGGCCGTGCACGATCAGCTTCGTGAGATGGCGTTCACCGGCCGCGTGTCTCAGCACTCACTTCTGATGGAGGCGCTGAACCTCCTGTTCGACCGGCACGGCAAGCCGCCAATCGCGCCAGCCAGTTCGTAATTTCGTGCAGTCATTCAGTCACGCATCTATGCAGTCATGGCTGCATAGCATCATCGGTTCAGTGATAAGCCTCTTTCTCGATGGTTAGGAACAAGCAAGATTGCATCGCTGCCGCCTGTTGCCAGGGCGTTCCTCGACCGGCTAAGTCTCTTGCTGATCTAGAGCGGCACCGTCGCCATAATTCTTGTCGGCGTCCCCACTTTGGTCATGTCCACCCTGGTGGCGATAGAGTGTGGCAGAATTGGTGAAGGCCGGCCGTGACCCGACCGGCGATCCGGCGCAGTCGCAGAATCCCAGTTTATGGAACGGTGTTAAGCGGTCATTCTCAGCCTGTCGTGACGCTGTGCGTCGGGTTCGGCAGGGCCCGGTTATGGCGGCTCACGCCCTAGCCTCCTGGGCCACGGCGCCGCTCCGCAACCAGGTCCTCGGGGTCAATCTTCAACCCAAGCGCCTGGAAGCCGGCCATCATCATGTGCCTGACGCGCTGCTCTGGATGCTCGTCAAGGTAGGCGCGCACCTGCTCCCACACGTAGGCGGGAAACTCGACGTTCGTTCCCCGCAACTTGCGGCGCGGGTCGGGTTCGCCAGGCTGCGCCGCGGCGGGCGCGGTCGGGGTTTTTGGCATAGCATGGGGTCCAGTGCGGAGTTTGCGTCTCCGCACTAGCATATGCGCGTGCATCCTGGCTGTCCTCCCCTGGGAGCGTCGCGAGATGGCGGGTGCGGCCGGCGCCGGCCTGCCAGGATTTGCACGGTGCAAATCCTGGGGCCTGCGGGGCAGGGAGCCTAAGCGACCCACCGTCCCCGGTGCAGCGTCCGCAGTCCGGTCCCGGCGGACTGCTTGACGCCAAGGATGCGACCGTTGCGGGGCACCCTCGAACGCGCGGCGGCCCTGGCCGCCTGCGGCGTCGGCGCTGCGATGGCGGACGTGAAGGCGAAGAGCTGGTGCCCGGCCTGCTGCCAGTAAACGAGGAAGCGGGGCAGGGGGGAGAGGGTGGTGTCGTGCTGCTGCATGGCGCGTGCCTTCGTCGGTTGGCGTGGGCGGGAAGGCGGGGCCGAAGCCCCGCCCTGGGCGCATGGGTCAGGCAGCGGCCTTGATCTGCGCCATGCGCTCGGACAGCGTCCACAGCGCCTTGTTCATCTTCACGTCGGCATCAATGCCCCGGACCTCGCGGGTGGTGGTGCGGCGCGGCCGGTTGTTGGCGTCGCGGCCCCATGCGGACAACCCGCCGCGGATGACGTTCTCCTGGATGGTGTTGGCCGTGCGCCAAAGGTCGGCGCCGCTGTCGGAATGGCGCCGGACGGTCAGGAGCTGCTCGGGCTTGATCGGGGTTTCAGTCTCGCCCTCGGTGTCCCCGAACCGGAGCGTGTGCGCCGCTTCTGCCATTGCCCTCTGCTCGTCGCGGGACAGGGTGACGCCGGCCCAAACGTCGGCAGCCTCAAGCGCCTTCCGGCTCTCGTCGAGAACCGTATAGGACCCCTCGATAACCAGGTCGGTGACGTTGCCCTTGTGCGGGATGCTGACGTTGGCAAATTCGCGGTCGGATACGACCATGCCGTTCAAGCAAACCAGGCGGAACAGCCCGGCCATGATCTTGTAGGCGCTCGTCCCGTCGTGGCTGTTGACAAGGATTACCTCGGGGTAGGTGTCCCCGACTTTCCGCATCCCGGCCTTCTGGCCCTCGTGGCGGAAGCGGATCAGGTGCTTGGTGAAGTCCGCCTTGCCGGGGACGCGGCTGTTGCCCTGCTTGGCGAACATCGGGACGAAGCCGTTGCTGCGGAGGCCGTCGATCACTTCGCTGGTGGGGATGTAGGCGTAACGCTCGCTGCGGCTCTCGTGCTTCTCCGCGGCGAAGGCGGACGGGGCTGCGCGCATGATCTGCTCGTTGGTCAGCGGCTCGCTGCCGGACTGGCTTGCGCTGCGGATGAAGCTTGACCGGGGGGAGAAGAAGGACATTGGGTGGGCCTCTCGTTTCCGGGCGGTGCGGGGTGCCTCGCCTCTGGATTGATAATGCACTAGTATATGCCAGTGCGTCAACAAGGAACGGAGGTTGTTTGATAGATTAATTGTGACTTGTCAGCAGCTTGTGCCCATTTGCTCCCGTCCGCACGCTTGTTCAGTTCTTCGTTCGACGCGCCGCAGGCGTGTCTAACTGCGCGGGACGTTCTTCGTCCCGACGCCTCCGGCGTGCCTGGATGCCCGGCACTGGTCAAACCCCTGGCCCCGATTGGGGCCAGCCGCAACGCGGCGCGGAGCCACGCACAGGACGCTCTTGGGCGTCCGAGCATGGCGAGCGGGGTTGACCAGTGCCGGGCATCCAGGCACGCCCTTGCTTGCGCGAAGGATCGTCACCCGAAGGGCGGAGACACCGCTTGGTGGCTCCGTCGCCGCTCTCGGGCGGCGATAGAGCCTGGTCCGAAGGACGCGCCCACTAAATGCGGCTCACTCCCTCCCAGATGGTGCAGAAGTCCCGCAGAGTCGGCGGGGCTGACGCCAGCATGGTTCGAGACCGGGATCAGAGCCGACCCACCAACACTTTGTAGGCTGACACATACCCTGGCCCGTGCTGCAATCCGCTCCGTGCCCAACGTCCCCGATCCCATAGAAGCCTTCATCGCCCGTTGGGACGGCACCGCGATTGCGGAGCGGGCCAACGCTCAGCCGTTCATATCCGAGTTCTGCGACGTACTGGGCGTACCCCGGCCGGACCCGGCCCAGGCGGCATCGGCCCTTACCGCTTCGAGCGCAACGGCGCTCACCACGAGGCCGACGGCACCGTCACTACCCGCCGCATAGACCTGTATCGCCGCGGCTGCTTCGTGTTCGAGGCCAAGCAGGGCGCCGTGCCTCATTGCCTGGACGCTGCTAGGAAGACGCTGCGGGCCGGTGTGCAGCAGCAGGCTGACCGGGACGCCGCCCGTCAGCAGCAGCCAGCCCTGCCCCCGGACAGCGCCGCCGAGGCCCAGCGTCAAGGGCAGGGGCAGCGTGCCAGGGGTCCGCGGATGTAAGTGCATATTATTGTGGAGGATACAGCCATACTTACCTTCCATCATCTTGTCTGCGGCCTGCCCCTGCTCCTTTGCTCCCCCGCCTTTGGCGAGGAACAACGCTCATTCCCAACCGGAGGCCTGGGAGCGGTCGTTACCTATTTGGACGCCGGAGGCCCAGGCCATCCTACCGGATGCATTGTTAGCGTGTCGGCTGGCCTTCCGGCGGTGGGGATCTCAGTGAGCGTCTTTAGCAACAACATGGCGACCCTTTCAGTCGGTTCGCAATCAGGATTTCCTGTTCCCAAGCCGGGAAGTGACGCCGGGATTGCGGTCGGGCCGAGTTATCTCTTTGGCAAAGTGGAGGGCGATACGGCGGGGCGCACAATCCACACTGTCAGTATCAAACTGATTGACGGCCCTTATGGCGGTCCGGTTGACGGCGCGTATCTGGCGATCAACCGCATCATTTACGGGACCAACCGTGTGTCCGCCGTTGCTGATGATGCCGTGATCGCATCAGGCACCGTTCCCCAGCAGCCTGGCGTGGGCGATGCGCTGACCGCCTGCCAACGGTACATGATCTCGCGTCCATAATGGCGAGCAAGTACGGACCGGAGAACCTACTGCCCGCGCTGCGCGTCTTCGTTGAGGCCCGCAACAGGGCAGTGGCCGCCGGGTTCACAGACAATGGAGGCGCGATACACTCCATTGAACGTATTCTCGACATCCTCGGCCAGCGCCTCCGCTATCCGCACCTTCGCCACATCGGCGATCTCAAATCGGACCCAAAGGCAGAAATCAGCAAGAGTGCCCACGCGGCGAGGAACCGTGGTGAGCGAGTATTCATCGAGCACGTCATGCCTCTGCGAGCCTTTGCACGAGAGATCATTCGGTGGTGCGACGAGGGTAAGACCGACGAGGAGCTGACCACCTACATCCGGGGTGCCTATCGTCTTGTGCTCCTGACAGGAGAGGAGACTGGTGCTCTGAACCGGCAGAACCGCTCGCTCATGGCACGCGACAGAATTGCGGAGGCTGGAATCACCTTGGCCTAGGGGTCGGGTCATGACATGCGCTGGCGGGGGCCGGGTGCGGCGTCCTGGGTCGGGGTCACGCCATAGAACGGGGTCTTGGCCGCTTTTGGTGATCATGCTGCGAGCAGGAACCTGCGTTCGAGCAGGTTGAGGCTGGCCCGGCCATACTGGAAACAGTGCCCTTGCCAAACGGTGGTGCCAGCACGGGGCCGGCGCCAGAAGGTCGGAACCACCTTTGATGTTCTTGTAATGTTCCTTGAGTAAGTCCACCATTTGCGCACCCTGCTTGGAGTGCCGATGCACCCGCCCGATTTCCACCCTGACCATCGCCTGTCAGACTGGCCCGCCTGCACGCTGGAAGTGCGTTGCCCCTGCTCGCCGCGGCTCACGGTGCTCCCGATCCGGTGGTTGATCGAGCGGCACGGGGACCGCCCGTTCCGGAGCGTGCTGACCCGCCTACAATGCTCCGCCTGCAAGGGGCGGCCGGCGCCGGTTTACCTGGTCGCCGGGCATATCCGGACGTTCATGCGCGGCCCGCCGGCGGATTGGGCGTTGGAGTTGGTGCCGCCCTCTGACGCACAATGATGCCCCGTCTCTATGTCAATTGACGACATAGAAAGGTATATGTCATTTTACGTCCTATGCCAAAGGCTACGCTGATCCTGCATCGCAAGCGTCGCTATGATGACGGCGAGATCTTGGAGTTGAAGCTGTGGCAGGTGCCGGCCGCCGTTCCTGGCTCCGCGCACCTGTTCAAGTATTTGTACCGGCGCGCAATGATGTACGGCTCGACGCGCAATCAAGGCTGTTTTCCGGC
>CAXTDP010000261.1:0-7629 GCA_964242295.1 uncultured Acetobacteraceae bacterium
CTGCAGGAACGCGAAGTGGCTGACGTCGGGCTGAATCAGCAGCCCGGCGCCGGGAATGCGGGCGGCGACCAGCTCGGTGTGTGCACGCTTGATCGCCTCGTCGTGGTCGCCGTCGGTCACCAGGACCGGGACGTCGATCCGCCCGAGCTGGGCCGCGGTCCAGTTCGGCTGCGTCGCCCACATCCGGCTGATCGCCTTGACGAAGGCGCCGTAGTCGCCCGGCGTGGGCGAGAGCCGCGCGTATTCCTGGCCGGCGCGCTCGATGTAGGCGGCAAAGGTTGGGTTCTTCTCGACATGGGGCATCACGCCGCCCGGGTCGGTGTTGGCGGCAAAGGCGAAGACCCGGCTGACGCGCCCTGGGTGGCGCATCGCAAGGTCGAGGCCGAGGATCGCGCCGTCGCTCCAGCCGACCACCGCCGCCTTGCCAATTTGGAGATGGTCAAGCAGCGCCACCACGTCGTCGGCCATCAGGTCGTAGCCGTAGGGCCGCCCGTCGCGCGTGCTGCGGCCGTGGCCGCGGCTGTCCATCACGATGACTTGGTGGCGCCGGGCCAGCTCCGGCACTTGCAGGCCCCAGTAGTCCGCGTTGGCCAGCCCGCCGTGCAGCATGACCACCGGCTCGCCGTCCCCGAACACCGCATGCCAGACCTTGATGCCGTTAATCGGGACAAGGCCGCTCCGGGCCGTTGCGGGCAACGCTGGGGTGGGCGGCAGCGTCAGCCAGCGCGGCGTGGGTCTCGCACGGACGGGGCCAGCCTGGGCCAGCAGGGCAGCAACGAGCAAGGGGCGGCGGGCGATCATGCCTGGCTAAGGCATCGTTCCCGGCACGATAGCGTCAGCGTCGCAGGCGGAGGGCAGGACGGCACTCGCCGGCAGCGAGCCCGCTGAATACGCCAGCAACTGGCTGCGCAGACGGCGATAACCCTCGTCGGCTTCCTGCTCGTGGCAGGTCGCGTTCATACCTTCGAGCTGGACAGGCAGGCCGCCCCGCTGCTCGATCATACCCTCAATGGCCCGACGGGACTTGACCCCCTGCGCCTGGAGGCGGGCGCTGTAGCGGGTGCGGGCTGCAGGAGTGAACGGGCAGGCGGCGAAGCGCTCCTGCAAGGCACGGCGATAGATCCGCCCGGCCAGGCCGTCGCCGCAGGCGTCGAAGGTGTAGAACGACTCGGCGAAGCTGTGCTCGAACGCATCCGTGCGGTCCAGCGGCGTTTCGGCTAGGGCGGGTGTGCACAGGAGCAGCGCCAGCACGGCGGCGCGGATCAACGCTTGGCCTCCAGGAAGGCGGCAAGTGCTGCGATGTCGTCGTCGCCCAGTTGGGACGCGGCCTCCGTCATGGCGGCGACACCGGTGCTGGGCCGGGCATTGGAGCGGTAGTCGGACAGCGCCTTGACGAGATACTCCCGGTGCTGCCCGGCGATGGCGGGCGCCGCCTGCTTGCCGAGGAAGTTGTCGTTGTGGCAGGCCGCGCAGCGGTGCTCGGCCGCCAGTGTCTCCCCGGCCTGGCGCAGCGCCGGGTCGGCATCGGAGTCCTGCGCCTGTCCCCGCGGCAGCGAGGCGAAGTAGGCGCCGAGGTTGCGCACGTCCTCGTCCGACAGGTCCGCCGCCATCGGCCCCATGATCTCATTGGCCCGGCGTCCCGAGCGGAAGAACACGAGCTGCCATTGCAGGAACTGGTCCCGCTGCCCGGCGAGCGAGGGGATGGCCGGATTGTCCGACACGCCTTGGGCACCGTGGCAGGCGGCGCACTGCTCGGCCCGGGCCTGGCCGGCGGCAAGGTCGGCGGCGGCATGGGCCGGGAGGGCGAACAAGAGGAAAGCCGCCGCGGCGGCCTGGAATGCAGTCATCGGTGTTTCCATGGTCATGTGAGTTGACGCCTGCCCTGACCTCCACAATGCTGCACCGTCATTGCGAGCCACGCTTGCGGCGTGGCAATCGAGGGCGGCGAGGGTTGTTCCGGCTGCCCCGGCGCACGCCGGGGCAGGCGTCACGCTACTTGGCGTAGCTGATCCGGTAGATCGCCCCGGCCCAGTCGTCGGCCACGAGCAGCGAGCCGTCCTTGGCCTGCAGGATGTCGGTGGGACGCCCGGAGTAATCCTGGTCCCCAGTCAGCCAGCCCTCGGCGAAGACCTCGTCGTGGGCGTTCTTGCCATCCGGGTCCACCACGACGCGGTCGATGCGCGCGCCCTGATACTTGTGGCGGTTCCAGGACCCGTGCTCGGCGATGAAGATGTTGTTCTGATACTCGGCCGGGAACTGCGAGCCGGTGTAGAACTTCATCCCCAGCGGGGCGACGTGGGCGCCCAGCTTGACGATCGGCGGGGTGAACTCGCTGCACTTATGGCCGCGGTTGAACTTCGGGTCAGGCATGTCGCCCTGGTGGCAGTAAGGGTAGCCGAAGTGCTCGCCTATCTTGGTGATGTGGTTCAGCTTATCGCTGGGCATGTCGTCGCTCACCCAGTCGCGCGCGTTCTCGGTGAACCAGTAGTCGCCGGTGCGCGGGTCAATGTCGCCACCGACGCTGTTGCGCACGCCCAGGGCCATGATCTCGGCAAGGCCGGTCTTGGGGTCCACGCGGCGGATCTGCGCCACGCTGGTGGGCGGGATGCCGACGTTGAACGGGGGGCCGAAGGGCAGGTACATGGACCCATCCTTATCGGCGACGATATACTTCCATCCATGCGCGACAAAGGACGGCATGTCGTCATACACGACGACCGCCGCCGGCATGTGGTCCAGGTTCGCCTCGGCGTTGTCGTAGCGCATCAGCTTGTCAATCGCGACGACGTAGAGCGCTCCGTCCCGGAATGCGATGCCGGTGGGCATGTTGAGGCCCTTGAGGATGGTGTGGACCTGGCGCTCGCCGTCCTTTTCCGTCACGGCATACACGTTGGTGGCGTTGTAGGAGCCGACGAACAGCGTGCCATTGTCGCCCCATGCCATCTGCCGCGCTTCCGGCAGGCCGGAGGCATAGACCTCAATCTTGAACCCGGCTGGCAGGCGGACGCGCTTCAAGTTGTCCTGCAGTTCGGACATCGAGGCCGGGGTGGCGGGGCCTGACGGCGGAGCCAGGCCGCGCATCGCAGGCGTTTCATCGCCCAGGAACCAGTCTGGCGGCGGGTGCGCCCAGAAGCTGGGCTTGCTGCTGTCATAGCTCTTAACAGCCTGGGCGGTTGCGGGGCCGGCCGCGGCAGCACAGGCGACCGCCACCGCCGCAATAACCAACGATCTTGCGTTCACGAACTTCTCCATCCCTCGCGCGGAGCGTCATGGCCCCGTCGCGATTAATTAAGCATGAGCTTACGGTGTCGTGGCAAGGACTGAATGAGCAACCGAGGGTGGTATGCCAGGCCGAAGGCACAATCCCGCCGCAGGCTACCGCGCAGCAGCTTCTACCAGCTGATGCGGCCTATTGGGCCGGCGCCACGACCGGCGCGCCCCTGTCCTTAACAAAGACGGCGAGGAACTTGGCCGGCTTCGTCCTGCTCGCGTTGCGGCCGACGAGGTGAATGTCGTCCGGCCCCTCATAGAAGGTCTGGCCGGGGCGCAGGGTGACCGGCGCGGCACCCTTGACCTGCATGACCACTGAACCCTCGAGCACGTAGATGAAGACGTGCGCGTTGTGGCGGTGGATGGGGTCCACAGCTCCGGGCGCATACTCCACCGTCATCATGGCGCCTTCCTTCCCGGCGATGCCGGTCAAGTCGCGCGACAGAAGCGGCGTTACCTTCGTGGACTCGGCAGCGCTGGCGCTGGTGCCGGCGAAGGCCGCGACGGCCAACAGGAGCTGCTTCATCCGGATGGTGGATCGCGCGGGCATTGTCCGTCTCCAGGCTGGGAAAGCTGCGGATGCCTCAGCCGGGCGAGCATGCGGATCGCATATACGGCCACCGCTATGGTTTGGCCGGCTCTGGGAAGAACACGTAGGACGCGGTGTAGTCCACCCTTGTCTCGGCGCCGGCATGGTCCTTGTCGCATCCGGCGCCCGGCGCGGCACCCCCGGCGGTCCGGCTGCGGATAATGTAGCCCACTCCCGAGAACACGCCGTCGCCGGTATGGGACTTGGCCCGCAGGACCAGCCACGGGATGGCTCCGGCGTCACCGCTGGCAGACGCCAGGATCTCGCCCACGACGGTGCTGCCATCTGCGGCCTGCCAGGTTGGCCCGGCGAAATGGTGGCCAGCCGGGCGGCCCTGCGAGTCAGAGAGCATTGCGTCCGGCGCTTTCAGTTGCCAGGCGAACGCCGGCCCGTCTGCGGCGCAGGTGTAGATCTGGACACCGTTGCCCTGTAGCTCCAGCGCGCTTCCGGCGTGCGCGGGAGGAATGGCAAGGGCAGCAAAAGGCACTATGCCGGCGAGTGCAGGCAGCAGGCGCATGGCTTCCTCTTGACTTGGCTGAGACAGGAGATGCCTGCGCCGGCCCGGCGTCAATGCTGGAGGCGGGAGCCTCGCGGGCTAGCTTTTACGGCTTCGCCTGCTGTCGGCGTTCCGGCTGCGGAGCGAGACGCCGGGCTTGCAGGCAAGCGATCCCGCTGGGATGGGGACGATGCCTGCCCTTTCCCTCACCCCGGCCCTCTCCCGAAGGGAGAGGGGGAAGGCAGCCGCTTGTTGTCTTGAACTGCCGGGATACTGCGTAACAGCATCGGCAGGACAGGATGAAGTAGAAGAAAAACGACGCTAGGTATTCATCGCGTCGAAGAAGTCCTGGTTGGTCTTGCTGTACTTCAGCTTGTCCAGCAGGAAATCCATCGCGTCCGTCATGCCCATCGGACCCAGGATGCGGCGCAGCACCCACATCTTGGACAGCGTGCCACGTTCCACCAGCAACTCCTCCTTGCGGGTGCCGGACTTGGTGATGTCTATGGCGGGGAAGGTGCGCTTATCCGAGAGCTTGCGGTCCAGGATGATCTCGCTGTTGCCGGTGCCCTTGAACTCCTCGAAGATCACCTCGTCCATACGGCTGCCGGTGTCTATCAGCGCGGTGGCGATGATCGTCAGGCTGCCGCCCTCCTCAATGTTGCGGGCGGCACCGAAGAAGCGCTTGGGACGCTGCAGGGCATTGGCATCCACGCCGCCGGTCAGCACCTTGCCGGACGACGGCACGACGGTGTTGTAGGCGCGGGCGAGGCGGGTGATGCTGTCCAGCAGGATGACCACGTCGCGCTTGTGCTCGACCAGGCGCTTGGCCTTTTCCAGCACCATCTCCGTGACGGCGACGTGCCGGGTGGCTGGCTCGTCGAAGGTGCTGGCGACAACCTCGCCCTTCACTGTGCGGGACATGTCGGTGACTTCCTCGGGCCGCTCGTCAATCAGCAGCACGATCAGGAACACCTCGGGGTGGTTGGCCGAGATGGCGGTGGCGATGTTCTGCAGCATCACCGTCTTGCCGGTGCGCGGCGGCGCCACGATCAGGGCGCGCTGGCCCATGCCGATCGGCGCGATCAGGTCTATGACCCGGGGCGTCATGTCCTTGCCCGGCCCCTTGGCGACGGACTGGAAGTTCTCGACCTCCATCTTCAGCTTGCGGTCGGGATAGAGCGGCGTGAGGTTGTCGAAGTTGATGCGGTGCTTTACCGCGTCTGGCGGCTCGAAGTTGATGGTGTTGACCTTGAGCAGCGCGAAGTAGCGCTCTCCGTCCTTCGGCGCCCTGATCTGCCCTTCGACGGTGTCACCGGTGCGGAGCGCGAAGCGGCGGACCTGGTTCGGGCTGATGTAGATGTCGTCAGGGCCGGGCAGGAAGTTGGCCTGGCTGCTGCGCAGGAAGCCGAAGCCGTCGGGCAGGATTTCGAGGGTGCCCTCGCCGTAGATGGCCTGCTCGTTGTCGGCAAGGTTCTTCAGGATCGCGAACATCATGTCCTGCTTTCGCAGGGAGGAGGCATTCTCGATTTGTAGGGATTCGGCGAAGCTCAGAAGGTCGGCCGGGGTCTTGGCCTTGAGTTCGGCGAGGTGCATGGGGCTGCCTCAAAGGTAGGGGGGCAGGGTGCTGCGCCGTGGGGCGGTTGCAGCCGGTCCAGGAGGAGGAAGGTGCGGAGCCGGACCGGGAGGCCGCAAGCTCCTTGGAGGGCACTGCCGCCAGGACGGGGCTGCGCTGCACGTCAACTGGCACTCACGATGCCGCGCGTCAAGAGATATTGCTCTCCAACCAGGAGTCGCCGGCGCAGAACGGCATAAAACATTGATCGCAGGGAACACTGGTGCACAAGCCTGTGTTGCTGCATGTCGTCAGCCCCGGCAGCCTTGCAGACGGCACAGCCTGATGACCGTGCATGAGCGACTGCCGTTTGGGCATTCGACGGCCCACGGGCTGTAGAGGCATACTTTGGGCGTCGTGGCAGTCCGCGCTGGCGGTTTTCCTCACCCCGATCCTTTCCCGGAGGGGGAGGGAGAAATCGGACAATTAGGTCAGCTTGCGGATCGTCAGGCTGCTGAACCAGGTCACGCTGTCCGCCTTGGTCCAGAGTGCGACGCGCCCGGGGCCGGGGAGTGCGGCATCGGTTGCGGTAAACAGCTCGCGGCCGTTGAAGGCGACGGTGAAGCGGTGCTCCTCTGCCCGCAGGCCCAAGGTATGCCATGCCCCGGCAGGCACCCGCACGTCGGCGCCGGCGAGTTGCTGGCGGTCGCCGCGGACCACGCGATATAGGCGCACATTATCCTCCAGGGCATTGGCGCGGACGACGATGTAGGTGTCGGCATCCAGCAGGCGCACGGCCAGGCTGCCGGCCCGGTCCTCCCGGCCCGAAACGGCCTTGAAGCGCACGGACGCTTCGACGTCGGCAGCGGACAGGCCGCGCCAGGACAGCAGGGGGAAGCGGTAGTCGGTCGGGTCGGCCTCGGTTTGCGCAACAGAGCGGCCGCCTGGAGCAGTCGGGTCTGCCACCACCTCCCATTGTGCCGGACATCCGCGCCCGGTGCGACCAGAGTCGAACCCGTCCGGCAGCGGACTGCCGGGTGGAGGCAAGGCGTCCAAGGGGGACGCCGTTTGCGCCCGGGCGGAGCGCACAGGGCCGGCGGCCAGCGCCAGCCCGGCCAGGACTGCCCGGCGGGGCCTCACCGCATCACCCCTGCCAGGTGCAGCACGAGGCCAGCGGCGGCGCAGCCTGCCAGCACCGGGACCACCCCGGCGCGGAACCGCAGCACCGCCATTCCCGCTGCCGCCGCTAGCAGCAGCGCCGGCAGGTCCAGGCTGGCCGGCACCGGCAGGTCCATGTGCAAGCCTCCCGTGCGCAGCGCCACATGCCGGGTGAACAGCGTGTGCAGCGCGAACCACAGCGCCAGGTTGGCGATCACGCCCACCACCGCCGCGGTGACGGCGGACAGCGCGCCGGTCAGCGCCCAGTTGGCCTGCAGCCGCTCGATGAACGGCGCGCCCAGGAACACCCATGCGAAGCACGGCACGAAGGTGGCCCACAGCACGACCGCCGCCGCCGCGGTGGCCAGCCACGGCCCGCCCTGCGCATACCCGGCCAGGAAGCCGACGAATTGCAGCACCAGGATCAACGGCCCCGGCGTGGTCTCGGCCAGGCCCAGCCCGTCCAGCATCTGGCCCGGCGTCAGCCAGCCATAGGTCTGCACCGCACCCTGCGCCGCATAGGCCAGCACGGCATATGCGCCGCCAAAGGTGACGACCGCC
>CAXTDP010000262.1:0-7624 GCA_964242295.1 uncultured Acetobacteraceae bacterium
TGGATCCTTCCTCCACTGGTGAACCGCGCCGTTGGGGCGCACTGAATTTTTCAGGATAGCCGAGGCGCGGTCGAGACGCTCCAGGGCACGGATTTGCACCTGCCTGTGGATATATTCCAGCAAAATTATAGCAAAACTTGTCAGTTCCGTACAGTGCTACCGCTTGAGCCCGTGTTAGTGGGCAGGGTCAGTGACGGTTGCCGGAGCGCTTTTATGACCAGTTCAACTAACGACTTTGTTTGATGGCCATCCCCTTCCTGGCCTGCCTGGCCTTTGTCTCGCAGCTGTATGATCTTCCGCCGCGTGTGTTGCCGTCCATTCAGGCGGTCGAGGGAGGCGGGATCGGTGTCGTCCACCATAACACCGACGGGTCGGAGGACATGGGGGTGATGCAGATCAACACGACTTGGCTGCCGACCCTCGCCAGGTATTCGCAGCAGTCCATACCGGAGGTGCGGCATCAGTTGCTGACCAGTCCCTGCTATAATATTTCGGCCGCTGGCATGATCCTGCACGGTTACTTGCAAGAGACTCGCGGCGACCTAATGCGGGCTATCGGCAACTACAACTCGCACACACCGATCCACAATCAATTTTACCAGATAAAGGTGATGCGGTCCGTGACCCGGCTAGTGAGTCAACTGCCCACCAGCCGGTTCACGGACGTCGTCCATCCCTTGACTACCAGTGTGTTGCCGAAACCGTAGCCGCCGGGTGTGAAGGTGCCGTAGGTCGGCCAAGGGCGTTGGTGCACTTGCTCGGTCCAGGGATGGTAGGATGCTCTTCCCCCGGTCCGGTTCTGAGCAGCCCGATGCCACATAAACACAACGCCGATCACCGTCACCACATTCCGAAGATGGCGTTCAAGGTGCAGAACTGGCCGGCCTACGAAGCGGGCCTGCGCCGGAGGTGCAGCCTGACGTTGTGGATCGAGGACGCAGCGCTGGGAGATTGGCAGACCACTGGACCCAACGGGCAGGCGCGATACATGGACGCGGCCATCCAGACCAGCCTGATGCTGCGCACGGCGTTCAAGCTGGCATTGCGGCAGACCGAGGGCCTGATGGCATCGGTGCTGACGTTGATGGGCTTGACGCTCTCGGCGCCGGATCACAGCACGGTCAGCCGTCGGGCGGTGGTGTTGCCGGTGATCCAGGCGACCTCAGTGCCGAAAGGTCCGTTGCACGTGTTGATCGACAGCACGGGTCTGCAGGTCTACGGAGCGGGTCAGTGGCTGGAGGCCAAGCATGGCGCGAAGTCACGCCGGACGTGGCGCAAGCTGCATCTGGCGGTGGATGCCGTTAGCGGCATGATCGTGGCACAGACGCTGACGGACCAGGACGGCGACGACCCGTCCCAGGTCGGGCCGCTGCTCGATGAGATTGACGATCAGATTGTCCGGGTGACGGCGGACGGCGCGTATGATGGCCGCCCCACCTACCAGACGATCGCCGAGCATAGCGACGGCATCACGGTGGTGATCCCGCCGCGCTCAACGGCCGTCCCGAGCGGTAAACCGGGCGTGCCGACGCAGCGTGATCGCCATCTGGCCATGATCGAGGAACAAGGACGCATGGCCTGGCAGGCCGCGACCGGGTACGGTCAAAGGTCCTTGGTGGAAACGACAATGGGGCGATACAAAGCGCTGATCGGACCAAGGCTGCGCGCCCGTGGCCTCGTGGCTCAGCAGAACGAAGCTGCCATCGGCGTGGCGGCGCTGAACCGGATGTTGGCGGCCGGACGGCCGGACTCCGTCCGTCGTCAGCCGGTCATGGCATAGCAGCTTGGGGTTTGGGGCCATCTTACCCTGGATCTGTCGAGTGCACCAACGCCCCGACAAAGGCTACGACGCCGAAGCCAACCGCGACCTGTGCCGCACCTACCGCACGGAACCCCGCCTGCACAAGCGTGGCCAGCCGCACGGCTCTGGCCTGGGGAAGCGGCGCTGGCCGGTGGAGCGCGCCAACGCTTGGTTGCTGGAGAATAAGCGCCTCGGCCTGCGCTACGACCGGCTCGGCTTCATAGTCGAGGCCCTGCTCCAGGCCGCATGCATATTCCTGGTTGCACCCAGGCTCGCTCGAGATTTCTGAAAACCGCCTCCTAGGCCCATAGTTTGGGTTTACGGCCTCTAACAAAAACCGTTGAATATCTACAAATGTGTTTATTGACAACCTCTTACGAATTTGTGAATTAAAGTGTGCCTAGACCTCTTGGCTCCTCGCAGCCCCAAGATGTTCGGGCTACGGAGGCCGTGGGGCATCTGGACGAAACTGGCCAGCTATATTGAACTCAACCGCGTTGTTGGAGAATAAACATGGACGCCTTTCATTACGTCATGTCGCACCTTACGGCCGCCAAGATTAAGAGTGACGAGCGTGGGGTTACAGCAATCGAGTACGCCCTGATCGCTGCGCTGATCGGCATCGTCATCATCGTCGGCGCCTCATCGCTTGGCACGACGATAAACGGAAAGTTCAGCACCATCGCAGCCTCGATTTCCGGCGCAGGCAAGTAGAGGCTAATGCTTTCAGGCTGCGGGCGGGGCCTACGCGCTCATTCCGCAGCCTAACCTTTTGCGGCTGTTGCTGAACTCTCACCATGGTGATGCGACTGTGCCTGATCTTGGCCAATCCATCGGTCTTTGCGCGATCCCTGCGCTGTGCGGGGCAGCCGTGACGGATGTGCGGTGCCGCCGGGTGCCGAACCTATTGTCCGCGCTCGTTGCCTTGGCTGGGCTTGCGGCCCGGATTGCCTCGGGTGACGTGGTGCCATCCTTATTGCTCGCCTCGGCCGTGTTCGCCATCCTGTATCTGCTTTGGCGCTGGGAAGTCTTGGGCGGCGGCGACGTGAAGCTGCTGTCCGCTTGCGTGCTGGTGGTGTCGGCTGGGGCTGTCGCCGCGCTGCTTGCTGCGGTGACGCTCAGCGGTGGTGTCCTTGCGATGGCTTACCTTGTGCTGCGGGTTGCGGCGCCGGTGCCGCACCCCAGGCTGGTCCTGCCGCGCTGGTCGTTTCGTCGTCTGTGCCGGGTTGAAGCGTGGCGCATTCGCCGGGGCGGACCGCTGCCCTACGCCTGCGCCATCTCCGCAGGCTGCATGTTCACCTTGTTCGCGGGTTAGCCTCCATGTTGAAAGTCGTCTTGGTCGGCGTGATGCTGTCCTTCACCGCGATGTTCGGGGTGGTGGCATGGCTGAGCCTCCGCCCGGCGCCGGTTGTCGTGGCCGCTGGTGCGCCCGCACCGCCGCCGCCGGCACGCGTAACCATACTGGCTTGGGCACGGCCGATTCAGGCAGGCACCCTCATCAAGCCGGAAGACATCATGCCATTGGACCTTTCGGCTGCCAGCCCGCCGGACGGAACGCGGCCAGACAGCGTGCAGGGGCGGTCCGAGTTGATCGGCGGCATGGTTCGGCGCAACGTGCTGGCACAGGAGCCGCTGCTGACGACAGAAATACTGCGTCCGGCCGATGGCGGCTTTTTGGCCGCGGTATTGGCGCCGGAGCACCGGGCAGTGTCCGTCGCGGTGGATGCCGTGTCGGGGACTGCTGGATTGATTTGGCCGGGCGACCGCGTGGACCTGATCCTGACGCAGGAGACTGGAGAGCAGGGCACGCCGGTTGGCCGGCGCACATTTGGCGAAACCGTTTTGAAAGATGTGCGCGTGATCGCGGTGGACCAGCAACTGGCGCACGGCGTCACCCCGGACGTGGCCAATGCGGGCCAGGGGAACCGAACTGTCACGCTGGAGGTTTTGCCGGAAGCGGCGGAGCGCGTGGCGGTGGCGGTTCGCCTAGGCCGAGTTTCACTTACGGTGCGGGCGGCGGTTCCGCTCCGTCCCGCGGCGCCGGAGAACGACAAGGACGTAACTGCGGTCAACACCTCAACTGCGCGCCCCCCAGTGGTGCAAATTTCTGCGCCGCAACAAACGGTGCAGTTGCCAAGTGCGACTGCCTCCAAGCCCCAAGCGCCAACCACCTGGGGTTCTGATGTATCCCCGGCACTCGGTGGACGCGGCGGGCCGACGGCACCGGCACGCAGTAAGTCCGTCACGGTGTTCCAGGGCAGTGGCGATGGAAAGGAATTCAAGTTCGAATGATCCGCATGGAAAAGACACGCCGCTTGTCACAGTGGCCTACCGTGGCCCTGGTAGCACTGCTGCTTCTCGTCCCGGCAGCCGGACGGGCCGCCCCCGACCCGTCCCGGTCCGTGGTGATCGAGGCTGGGATGGGCCGGGTGCTGCCACTCGGCGCCCCGGCGGCCAGCGTGTTCGCGGCCGATCCAAAGGTGGTTGAGGTGCGGCCGGCCAGTCCGACCAGCCTGTTCCTGTTTGGTGTGGCGCCGGGCCGGACAACGGTCGCAGCATTGTCGGCGTCCGGGACGCCGATCGTGCAGTGGGACGTGGTGGTGCAGCCGTCCGGCTACGCGGCAGGCGATGCTCGCAGCAGCATCAACCGGGCTTTGCCCGGCGCGGGCATCACGACCGAAACCCGGCCAAACGGCATCGGTGTTGGCGGGGAGGTCGCGACGCCGGCGGAGGCTGACCGCGCATCCCGCCTGGCCCGCGCCTACTTGTCGGAGAAGGGGGTGCTGGACAACCGGCTGGCAGTCAGCACGCCCACTCAGGTCAACCTGCGCGTGCGTATCATTGAAATGTCGCGGACCCTGACGCGGGAGCTTGGCCTCAATTGGCAGGCGCTGGGCAACCTTGGACGGTATGGCGTGGTCGGGCTGGCAACGGCGAACGGACTGGCTGACCTCGCCAGCTCCGCAAGCGCGATCACCAGCCGGTATGCGAAGACGAACGGGGCGGGTGGGTTCGGCACGGACATCAACGCCACGATTGACGCGCTGAACCAGGACCAGTTGATCCGGACCCTGGCGGAGCCGAACCTGACGGCGCTAAGCGGCGAAACCGCCAGCTTCTTGGTGGGCGGCGAGTTTCCGATCCCGATCGCGAACACGAACAACACGATTTCGCTGGAGTTCAAGCAGTATGGCATCAGCCTCGCCTTCGTGCCGACCGTTACGAGTGGAGACCGGATCGTGCTGCATGTCCGGCCGGAGGTCAGCCAGTTGACCAACCAGGGAGCGGTGCAGCTCGGGAACGGCAACAACTCGATCTCGGTCCCAGGCCTCACGGTGCGGCGGGCGGACACGACGGTCGAGCTGGGTTCCGGGCAGAGCTTCGCCATCGCCGGGCTGCTGCAAGATAGTCAAAAGCTGACAGGGCTTGGGCTGCCATTCCTGGGCGACGTGCCGATCCTGGGCGCGCTGTTCCGCTCGGACAGCTTTCAGCAGAACCAGACGGAGCTTGTGATCGTGGTGACGCCCTACATCGTGCGGCCAGTCAGCAATATTACGGCGGTAGCCCAGCCCGATGATGGCTGGCGCGTTCCCAACGACTTGGAGCGTATCCTGCTCCTGCGCCAATCTGCGGCGGGAATTCCGGCGCCGCGCATCCGAGTCCCTGGCGAAGCCGGGTTCGTGCTGCCATGAGCTGGCATGTGACATCCTGGATCGGCTGTGCGGTGTTGCCTTTGCTGATGTTGGGGGGCTGCGCGCAGATTGACCCACTGACCAAAGAGGGAATTTGGCGCCCGACCGGAGCGAACGACGCCAACCTGCGTGCGATGGTGGCGGTTCCGAGCGACCTGGCCTATGGCCGCGCCGCCCGAACCACTGACGGCAGATCTGCCGCACAGGCGGTCGAGCGGCTGCGGACAGGGAAGGTGTATCCGTTGCAGGACGTCGGCATCTCCAAAGTCGGCGGCGGCAGCAGCGGCGCCCCTCCGCCGGCCGGGCAGTCAGACCAATGACCCCATTGGACCACGACGCTTCCGGGACGGCGGAGAGCGGCGCCACGCGTCCGAACCGGTCGCCGGTGATGGCTTTTGTCACCGATGTGGACACCGAGTTCGCCCTTCGCGAAGGGCTTGAGGACGTCATTCCCGAGAAATTCGAGTTCCGGCGCATGGGCATCCGCGGGGCGACTGCCCTGCTGGCAACCATGCCGACACCGCTGACCCTTATTCTGGACTTGAGCGGGGAAGAAAACCCGTTGGCGGCGCTGGCGGATTTGTCACAGGTGGTGGAGCCGGACGTACGCGTGCTGGTGGTCGGCGACCAAGATGATGTGAGCTTCTACCGCCAGGTCACGCGCGGCATGGGTGCGCTGGAGTATCTTAGCAAGCCGCTGACCCGGGATCTGGTGGCCCGGCAGTTTGGACCGCTGCTGAATCGACAGGCGTTGCCACGGAATACGGTGCTGGGTGGCCGGCTGATCACCGTCACGGGCAGCCGTGGTGGCGTTGGCGCGAGCACCATCGCTGCAAACCTCGGATGGTACTTGGGAGCCGAAGCACGGCGGCACACGGTGATCTTGGACACCGACCTGCACCGCGGCATCTGCGCCATGCTGCTGGGTGCGAAGTCCGGTTCCGGTCTGCGCACGGCGTTGGAAGCGCCGGGGCGCGTTGACGAGCTGTTCGTTGAGCGCGTGTCGCAACCGGTATCAGACCGCCTGCACGTGCTGGCCGGGGAAGAGCGGCTGGCCGACCAACCGCTTTATATCGCGGGCGCCGCGTCCAAGCTGTCGGACGCATTGCGGAAGCGCTACAACTTCGTTGTAGCCGACCTGCCGTTCACTGGGCAGCCATTGCACCGGGACTTGCTGCACATGGCGCACCAGCGCGTCATCGTGATGGTGCCGACGCTGGCCAGCATATGCGATACGCTGCGGTTGCTGGCGCTTCCGAACGGTCCGTCACAGCCCCGCCGTGCCGTGGTGGTGCTGAACCGCTCCAACATGCAAGGCGGATTGGATCTGAAGCGCGTCACCGACGCGTTGGAGATGAAACCGGACATCGTGATTCCTGAGGTCCGCCGCTCAGTTGAACGGGCGGCCAGCCTGGGAACGCCAGCGGCCAAGGAGCGCGGTCCGCTCCGGAGCGGCATGGTCGCCCTGGCGCGCGAGGTCGGCTTTATGGCGCGCGAGCATGACGTGAGGCGTCGTTCGCGCTTCTCCCTACGGCTCCGGAAGTGAAGTAAGGAGAGGTTCATGGTGGTTCCCACTACGTTCGGTCGCCGGAGGGTCGAGCAAGACAACGAATCGGCGGCCGTCGCGGCAGTGCCTGTGGCACCGCCGGTCGCTGAACCAGTCGTGCCGGCGCGCACCGGCCAGCCTGCGTTTATGGGCGAGTTGCGGGCGCTGTGCCTGGCGCAGATAGACGCCGGAACGGTTGCCAATATGACGCCGGAGCGCCTGAACATTGAGGTGGAGCGCACCCTGGCGCAGATCGCCTCTGAACGGCGCTTCCAGCTCAACGGCCGCGAGCAGCGGGAGCTGGCGGCGGAGCTGGTGCACGACATGCTCGGCCTTGGCCCGCTGGAGCCGCTGCTGGAGGACGAGACGATCACCGATATCATGGTGAACGGGCCGGACCGGGTGTTCGTCGAGCGCCGCGGCAAGATGGTGCTGAGCACGGCCAAGTTCCGCGACACCATGCACGTTGCGAATGTGTGCCAGCGCATCGCGGCGGCAATCGGGCGGCGGATTGATGAAAGCAGCCCGATGGTGGACGCGCGGCTCAAGGACGGCAGCCGCGTCAACATCGTCTTCATGCCTTTG
>CAXTDP010000263.1:0-7613 GCA_964242295.1 uncultured Acetobacteraceae bacterium
CGTGTTTCCCGCGCGGCGATGCGTGCGGCATCGCGCTCGGCACGTGCGGCGGCGGTGCGGCCCTGTGGCGTGGTGGCCGGCGGTCCGCCCGAGGTGGTGTAGCCGTTGCCGCCGCGCAGCGTCAGCAGCAGGAACGAAATCTCGTTGCGGCCGAGGTCCACTGCCAGTTCCAGCGGCGTCAGGCCCAGGACGTTGGTGCCGTTCAGGTCGGCACCGTGGTTGATGGCGTCCTTGGCGGTGGCGAGGTCGCCGCGGTTGATGGCGTCGAACAGCGCCTCGTTCGGCGGCAGGTCCGCCGCGTTTCGATCGGCGGGTGCGACGGCGGTAGGTTCAGCGCGTGCGCCGGGCACGGCAGGGGGCGGCGGCTCGCGCTTGACGGTCGAAGCTTTTGGCGAGGTGCCGGGCGTGGGACGGATGCCGCCGCTGCCGCCACTTAGCTGCGCCGCAGCGGGCAGGGAGAAAAAGGGGAGGAGCAGGAAAGGCAGGATGCGCTTCATGCCCGCGGTATAGGTGATTCCGAAATGCGTTGCCACAGTGGCGATCAAGCTCGGTTGAGCCACCACACGCCGGCGTTCAAGTAAGCGGCGTAGGCCGTCCAGGCCAGGTAGGGCAGCAGCAGCGCCGCACCGGCTGGCTGCAACCGGCGGAACCGATGCAGCGCCATCGCCGCCGTGCCCAGCATCAGTGCGATCACCAGCAGCGACAGGTCGGGACGGTGCAGGCCGAAGAACGCCGGAGACCACAGGGCATTGGCTGCCAGCGCCCAGCCCCAGATCCGCAGAGCGGCGCGCTTGCGGTCCACGCCTATGTCCACCCGACGCCATACCAGCCAGGCGGCGACGCCCAGCAGCACATACAGCGTGGTCCACACTGGGCCGAACAGCCAATTGGGCGGGGTTCCCGGCGGCTGCGCCAGCGCGGCATACCAGCCCTGTATCCCGCCTGCCGTTACAGCGGCATTGCTGAGGCCGGCCAATAGGCACAGGCCGACAAAGCCGGCAAGGACGAGTAATTGAAACCGCGCGGCGCGGCGGCGTGGGGGTTCGATGGGCTGGAAGGCACGCTGCTCCTAGGCTGCGCGCCAAAGTTGGGGTGGATGGGCGGCGGCGGGAAGGGGTGGCCTTGCCGCCGCCGCCGGTTCTCACGGGCTGTAAGTGAAGGTGCTGATCTTGCAGACGTCGATATTGCCTTTTTCAATCGACTTGCCGCCGTCGAAGACAGCCTTGAAGTCGAACCGGCAGGCGCCTGTGCCATCGTTGATGTTGATCGTGACAGTGTCGCCATCGTCCAGCGTGTCCTTGCCGAGGATGTCCTCTTCCCACGACTTTGCGCCGACCTTGGAAGCAAAGAAGTTGGTCATTGTCTGGCCAGTCTTGTTGATGATCTCCACATGGCGATCCGCTGCGTGTGCAGCCGGGGCATGGATGGCAAACGGCAGCACTGCGGCAAGGACGAGTAAGCGGCGCATGGCATTGGCCTTCAGGTTGAGGGTTGATCCGCAAGAGGCTCGTAGTCCGGATGTCCTCAAGAAAGCGTTATGGCTCCAATTGGGTCAATGACGAAACCGATATGAACATGTTCGGAAATGTCGTTGGCCCGGCTGCCTACCCAGCGCCCTCCCGCCGCCATGCCAGCAGCACCAGCCCCAGCAGCAACGGTAGCGCTGCCCAGGGCGGCAGCAACGGCAAGGCGTCCAGGCCAGTCACCACATGGTCGTGCCGCCGCGGCAGGCCGATCCAGCCAGAACCCGAGCTGTCCCGTCCCGGTTCGGTCCGGCGCAACTCCGGCACGCCGCCGCCAATAAAGCGTATGCCGCCGCCGCTGGCATGCACGACGGGAGCCATGACGGTCGCGGTGGCGCGCAAGTCTGCAGTTTCGCGCGGGTTGGCGTCGGCGGCGGCGGCAAAGGCCTGGCGGGCGCCGTCCGACACCGCCCATACGCCAGGCGCCGCCGCAGGAAATGACGCCGTGCTATGGCCCGGCGTTCCCGGCACAAGCGGCACCCGGCTGACGGCACCGTCCGGCGAGGTCACGGTCAGCTCGGGCGGCGGGCCGTCGCCGAGGGTGCGGCGGTCTATCAGCAGTCGGCCATCCTCCAGGCGGGCGCGCAACGCTTCTTCTTCCAGCGCCGGTTCCTTCATCAGCCAGTGGGCGATGCGCCGCAGAAGTTCGGCCTGTGGACCGCCGCCCTCGTGCCCGCGGGACCACAGCCAGATCTGGTCGGACAGCAGCATGGCGACGCGGCCCTCGTCCACATGCTCCAGCAACAGCAGGGGCGAGCCGTCCGGAGTGGCCATCTCCGGGTTCAAGGCTGACCCGGCAACGTTGATACGGCGATACCAGTCACCCCAGGCAGGCTCGCCCGTTGGAGACCAGCCTGGCAAGCCCTCCGTTACGGGATGCCGGGTGCCCAGCGCCGTCACTTCCGGACGGAACTCACCCTGCACCTCTCCGCCCACGGTAGGCCGTGCCGGCAGCACAGTGCCAAGGGGTGTCGCAGCCAGGCTGGTGGAGCCGGTGAACTCCGGTCCCACGGACATCAGCAACCCGCCTCCCTGTCGCACATAATCGGCGATGTTGCGCAGGTAAGTGGGTGGCAGGATGCCGCGGTTCTGGAACCGGTCCAGGATGATGAGGTCGAATTCCTTGATCTTGACCTGGAACAGCTCGCGCGTCGGAAAGGCGATCAGCGCCAACTCGTTCAAGGGCGTCAGGTCGTCGCGGTCCGGCGGGCGCAGGATGGTGAAGTGGACGAGGTCAACCGCCGGGTCGGCCTTTAGCAGGCGGCGCCAGGTGCGCTCGCCGGCATGCGGCTCGCCCGAGACCAGCAGCACGCGCAGGCGGTCGCGCACGCCATTGACCTGGATGACGGTGCGGTTGTTCAGTTGGCTGACCTCGCCGGGCAGGGGCGCCACCTGCAGTTCGGCGACGGTAGGGCCGGCGCGGGTGATGGGCAGCGTGACCTCGACCTCACGGCCGATGGGCACATCCTGGGTGACGGGCGGCTCGCCGTCCCGGCGCATGGTGAGGCGGGCGGAGCCGGTTGGGTTGGGAACGCCTAGATCGTCCACGACGACCTTGACCGTCACATCCTTGCCGACCACGCCGAAGGTCGGGGCCTCGATCACGCGTAGGCGCCGGTCGGTTTCCTCGCCCTTTGCGGGGATCAGGACGTGGATGGGGCCGGCGGGCGGGGTGGCAGGGATGTCATGGACTTGGCCATCCGTGAGCGCGACGATGCCGGACAGCCGGGAGCGGGGGATGTCGGCCAGCGCCCGGTCAACGGCGGCGAACAGCGCGGTGCCGTCATGCCCGGCTTCCGGCACCTCTATCGTGCGGAGTTCAAGGTCGGGCATGTGGGATGCCTGTTCCTGCAAGCGGGTGCGGGCGGCGTCGCGCAGGGCGGCACGGTCACCGACCGACATGCTGGCAGTCTGGTCCACGACGAGCAGGGCGATGTCGGACAGCGTGTCACGGGTTTCGCGGATCAGCCGGGGGCCGGCCAGCCAGGCGAGCAGGACTAGGAAGGCCAGGCCGCGCCAGGCCGTGCCGCGGGCGCGGCGAAGGATGGCGGGCAGCAACGCCAAAGCGCACACAGCCGCGAGCACGCCGAGTCCCCACCAAGGCAAAGCAGGGTCGAAGCGCAGGGCAGCATAGGCTTGTTCAAGCTTCATGGGCGGAAATTTCCGAGGCGGGCCTTCTCCCTTTCCCTCCGGGAGAGGGTTGGGGTGAGGGGGGCTTGAGGCGCAAACCCATCCGATGCGCGGCTGTTTGCCAACCGGACGCTTTGCGCTCCGCTCCGCAGCCAGACCCCCTCACCCCGGCCCTTTCCCGGAGGGAGGGGGAGAAGAAAGACCCTCACTGTCCCAGGCGCTCCAGCAGCGCCGGCACGTGGACCTGGTCGCCCTTGTAGTTGCCTGTCAGCGCATACATCACCAAATTCACTCCAAACCGGTAGGCCAGCGTGCGCTGCCGGGTGCCGCCGGGGATGGTGGCGTAGGGGTTGCGCCCCGAGCCGTCCACCGCCCAGGCGGCTGCCCAATCATTGGCACCGATGATGACGGGGCTAACAGAGTCGTTGCTGCGGTCCTGGTCCCGTCCGACCCAGACGGTGTCGCCATCGAACCGTCCCGGAAAGTCCTGCAGCAGGTAGAACGACCGCGCCAGCACGTGATCCCCGTTTAACGGCGCCAAGGGCGGAACCTGCAGGCCCGCGCTGATGCGCCGCAATGCGGCGTCGCTACCGGGGTTGAAGCCTGCGCCAGTGCCTGCGCCCTCGGTGCCGCCGCCGCGGGTGTCTATTAGGATGATACCGCCGCGGCTGGTGTAGTCGTTCAGCGCTGCGACCGCCGCCGGATTTGGCGCGGCGTCTGGAGTGATGGGCCAGTAGAGCAGCGGGTAGAAGGATAGGTCGTCCTCGCCCGGGGTGACGGCGGCCGGCTCGGCGAGGCTCGCGGCGGTGCGGCGGTTCACGTAGGCGGACAGGCCGACCAGCCCGGCGCGTGATACGTCATCCACCCGGGTATCGCCGGTGACGACATAGCCCAGCCGCGTCGCCAAGGCCGGCAGGTCGGCGGCGTGAGCAGGCATGACGGCCAGCAACAGCATCGCGGCGGCGGCCCCAGTCCGCAGCAGCCCGCGCAGTCCCAGGGACAGCAGCAGGTCCAACGCCAGCAGCCCGACCGCGACCGCCAGCAGTGCCGGACCGATCGGCTGCTCGCGCGAGGCGCCGGTCAAGGCTGCGACTGATGCCCCGGGTACCACCGGTGCAGCCGCCAATTCCGGCAGGGCTGCGCCGAGGTTGAGGGCTTGACGCCCGCTCGGCGGGCCGTAGATGCCCGGCGGGTGACGCGGCGACACGGCGGGATGGGCCAGGTCCACCCCGGTGATCCCCATGGCGGCGCGGGAAGGCGGCGACAGGCTGCCAAAGCCGTCCAGGGTTTCGGATGGCGCCAGGAGGGTGTCGTCGGCAACCCCGGCCACTCCCGCCGACAGGTCCACCAGGCGGCGCAGCATGTCCACGAACAGACCGGACAGCGGCAGGTTGGACCAGTCGGCGTTGGCGGTGACGTGGAACAAGACCACCCGCCCCTGCCCATGCGGCGCCGCAGTCACCAGCGGCGTGCCATCGGTAAGGCTGGCCCAGGTGCGTTGGGCGAGCACCGCGGTGGGCTCGGCCAGGACCTGCCGGCTCACCAGCACCTCCGGCGGTACGGTCAGGCCGGTGAAGGGGGATGGCTCCGGGAACGCCGCCAAAGCGGCTGGCTGGCTCCAGGACAAAGCGCCACCCAACTGGCGGTCACCGGCCAGCAGATGGACCGGCAGCAGCGGGTCGGGCGCGGGGCGGACGCCGCCATCCTCGTCCGCTGTCCCGGCCTCCGCTAGGCGCGGCCCGGCGAAGCGGATCAGCAACCCTCCCTTGCCAACCCAGGTGTCGAGCGCACGGGCGTCATTACCGTCGAGCGGCACGTCGGCCAGCACCAGCACGGACAGCTCACGCTGCAGCAGGGCGGCCAGCGTGCCTTCCCTCAACTCGCTGGTCGGCGCCAGGGCACGGCGGACGTAGAACAAGGGACCGATCAGCGGCGTGTCGGCGCCGGCTTCGGCCGACAGCAGCCCGACCGGGCGGCGGCGTGACCGCTCATCGAGCAGGGCGACATTGCTCGCGGATGCCGGGCCGGCCAGGACCAGGCGGGCAAGCTGGTTGCGCATCTCGGGCGGCAACACCACCGGGATCTCGGCGGCGCTGGCACCGGCGCGCAGCACGCCATCCGCACGCGCCAGCGTGCGACCGTCGCCGGTCTGGGCCAGCACGGCCAGGGGCTGGTCGGCAGGTTGCGGAAGCGCCTCGACCCGGGCGGTCAGGCCCTCGGCGTCAGCGTGCGGTGGGCGCTGGACACGCACGGGGGACAAGTCGGGCCGCATCTCCGTCACTGGCCCGGCGGCGGCGAGCGCGCGGCCGAAAGCGTCGTCGCCCGACGCCGCGATGCCGTCCGAGATCAGCATGACGGCGCCGGCATGCACGCCTGCCAGCGCCTTGGCGGCAGCGGCGCGGTCGGGGAGCCAAGGCTTGGGCCGCAAGGCTGCCAGGCGGGGGCGAAGTTCCGGCGCCGGGGAAGCCGGGGGCAGGGCAGGCGGAGTATCGGCTTCACCAGGTGCGGTGGTCAGCAGCAAGGCGGGACGGCCGTCGCGGGCGGCGCGGTCCAGGGCGGCGTTGGCGGCGGCAATGCGGGCCGGCCAGTCCGCGGCGCTTGCCCAGCCATCATCCATCACCAGCAACAAGGGACCCGAGCCCGGCAGGGTGCCGCCAGCGTCCAGCACCGGCCCGGCCAGGCCCAGGATCACCAGCCCGGCTGCCGCGATCCTCAGTGCCAGCAGCCACCAGGGCGTGCGGGCCGCCGTCGTTTCCGGCGAGCGCAGGCCGACCAGCAGGCGGATGGCGGGAAAAGACTGGGTGCGCGGCGCCGGAGGAGTGACGCGCAGCAGCCACCACAGCAGCGGCAAGACGGCCAGCGCGAGCAGGAGCCAGGGCGCGGCGAAGATCATATCTGTCTACTCCCTCTCCCCTCGGGCGAGGGTTGGGGTGAGGGAAGCCGCCAGCACGACGGCCAGCCCCGTTGAGGGGGAAAGGCCACGCTGAAATTGGCAAGTCGGGGGCATGCGGTTTCCCTCACCCCAGCCCTCTCCCGGAGGGAGAGGGAGAAGAGTTGCGCACCTTTTTCCGCAACGTCTGCCGCACTCATGCCGGGGACAGCGCGGTGAACAGGCCCAGCAACGCCGCCTCAGGCGGATGGTCCGTCCGGTGCGTGCCCATCGTCCAACCGGCGGCGGCGCATATCGCTTGCAGGGCGCGTTGCTGCTCCGCCAGCGCCTCTGCATAGGCGCCGCGTATGCCCTCCACCCGCGGCACGACTTCGTCCGCCTCCTGGCGCAGGCCGCGGAAGCGGATGCGGCCGTTATAGGGCAACAAGGTTTCCGCGGGGTCCAGCACCTGCAGCAGGTGGCCCGTCGTGGGTACCGCCGCCAGGGCGCCGACCACACTCCGAAGCTCGGCGATAGGCGCCAGGAAGTCGCCAATCAGCACGACGCGGGCATGGCGCGGCACGGCTGGGACCGGCGGCACGCCGCCGTCCGGCGGCAGGTCGGCCATCGCCTCGGCAATGCCCTCCAGCGCCGCCCGCCCGCCACGTGGCCGGGGCGCGCCACCTAGCAGGCGCACGCGCTCGCCACCGCGCAGCAGCAAGGCAGACAAGGCAAGCAGCAGCAGTTCGGCCCGCTCGCGCTTCTCGGGCACGGCGGCGCCGCTGCGCCAGGCCATCGTCGGGTTGGCGTCGCGCCACAGGAACACGGTCTGCGCGGCTTCCCACTCGGTTTCCCGCACGAAGTGGCGGTCCGACTTGCCGCTTGCGCGCCAGTCCACCCGTGACAACCCATCGCCCTGCAGGAAGGGGCGGTATTGCCAGAAGCTGTCCCCCTGCCCGACCCGACGGCGGCCGTGCACGCCCTGCGCCACCGTAGCCGCCACCCGCTGCGCCGCGACCAGCAACGGCGGCAGGCGCGCACCCAGCGCCTCCGCCCGGCGGGCTTGCTGGCCCGGTGGAGCCGCATCCGGC
>CAXTDP010000264.1:0-7580 GCA_964242295.1 uncultured Acetobacteraceae bacterium
GCCGCCCCGCCCCTTGTAGGGCAGCGCCGCCTTGCCGCGGCCATATCCCGCCGCCGCGGCGTCCGCGCCGGTCAGCACCGCGACGACGCCTGGCGCCTCCCGTGCCGCTGCGGCGTCCACCGACACGATCCGGGCATGGGCATGGTCCGATCGCAGGAACGCCGCATAGGTCTGCCCCAGCAGGTTCCAATCCGACGTGTAACGCCCGGTGCCGGTCAGCAGCCGCGCATCCTCGCGCCGGCCGATATAGGGGTAGCTCAAGACATGGTCTCCTGGACGGGAAACCGGGATGTGGGGGCGGTTGCTACCCCGTCCACCCCGGAACCCCCGCCGGAGCCCCCGTCTCGCCGGGGTCGGCTGCGACCTCCTCCAGCCGGCGCCCGCTCGCCTCGACGCCAAGGATCAGCACCGTTGCGATCAGCACCGCCAGCAGCCCCACCATCAGCGCCAGCACGCCCCCGACGCCATAGGCCGTGAACAGCGGCACCACCAGGAACGGGGTCAGCACCGTAGCACCACGTCCGAAGGTGTTGCAGATGCCGGACGCGCGCAGCCGCACCTCGGTCGGGAACAGCTCGGGGACGTAAACGCCGAACAGCACTGCGACCAGCACATAGATTGGCACCGTCAAGGCCAGCCCGGCCACCGGCAGCCACACCGGGTCGTGCACGAAGGGGTAGATGGATCCAAACAGCATGGACAGCGCCGCGGCGCCGACGATCAGCCGCCGCCGCCCCATCCGGTCCACCAGCAGCGCCCCGATCAGCGACCCGGCCGGCGCTCCCAGCGCCATGATGAGCCAGTAGCCGAACGATGTCGCCACCGACAGCCCCTGCTTGGCGAAGAAGGTCGGCAGCCAGGTGATGAAGCCGTAGATGAGCGTGTTGATGACCACCAGGCTGATGCACCCCAGCACCATGTGGCCCAGCAGCGGCGGGGCGAGCAGGGTTGACAGCGCCCGCGATGGCGCCGGGCCGGGCGGCGGCGCTGGCGGCGGCAGGGGGGTGCCACCGGACGCCTCGTGCTCGATCGTCGCCATCAGCGCCTCGGCCTCCCTGAGGCGGCCGACGCTTTCTAGCCAGCGCGGGCTTTCCGGCAGGGACTTGCGCGCTTGCCAGACCAGCAGCGCGCCGACGCCGCCCAGGATGAACATCGCCCGCCATCCCAGCGCCGGCACCAGCGCCCAGGCCGCCAACGCCGAAACCGGCAGCCCCGTGACGACGAACACCGCGATCAGGCCGAGCCAGCGGCCCCGCTGCGCCGGCGGCACGAACTCGGTCATGGTGGAGTAGCCCACCACGTTCTCCGCCCCCAGCCCCAGGCCCATGACGAAGCGCAACGCGATCAGCACGGCCATGTTGGGCGCGCATGCCGCGGCCAGCGACGCCAGTCCGAACACCGCCAGGTTGGCCTGATAGGTGAAGCGGCGGCCATAGCGGTCTCCCAGGAACCCCGTCAGCAGCGAGCCGAGCATCATGCCCAGGAAGGTGCTGGACACGAAGGCCGCGTTCTCCCCGATGGTGGAGAACCCCGACCGCAGCGTGGTCCCCAGCACCGCCGCGCCCAGGTAGATGTCGAATCCGTCGAAGAACATGCCGAGGCCGATCAGCCGCAGGATGCGATGGTGGAAGGCCGACATCGGCAGCCGGTCCAGCCGCGCCCCGGCGTTCACGCTTGCTGCTGCGTTCATCCCTGTCCCCCCGATGCCGGCCGTGCCGCCGCCGGCCCGTCCTGATTCGCCGCACGATGGCCGCTCCGCGGCGGGGCTGCAACGCCCCCCGGCGCGGCCTGGCCCCTGCGGGGGCTGCATGGTAGGGCGTGCGCACCTACGGGAAGGCAGGGGCGCATGATCCATCACTATGCCGGCGGCACGGTCGCGGCAGCCGTCACCGGGGAGGGGCCGCCGGTCTGGGTGTTCCACTCCCTGCTGGCCGATGCCGGCAGTTGCACCCCGCTGGCGGCGGCATTGTCGGGCAGCTACCGCGTGACGGTGCCGGACCTGCCGGGCTTCGGCGGCTCGGCGCCGATGGAGGCCGGGCTGGAGCCAGTTGCCGACCGGTTAGCTGCGGCGATCGAGGAGGCGGGCGGCCCCGTCGCGGTTATCGGCAACGGCTATGGCAGCTTCGTCGCCCTCACCCTAGCCTTGAGGCATCCTGCCCTGGTCAGCCGCCTCGTGCTGGCCGGCACCGGCGCCGCCTTCGACGAGCCCGGGCGCGCCGCCTTCCGCGGCATGGCAGGTGCGGCAGCGAGCAAGGGCCTGGCCGCCATCGCTGACACTGCCATGCGCCGCCTGTTCTCGCCGGCGTTCCAGCAGGCCAACCCCACGCTGCTCGCGGAGCGCCGGGAGCGGTTCCTGGCGACGGACCCCGCGATGTTCACCGCCGCCTGCAACGCCCTGGCGTCACTCGACATCAGCGATGCCGTGCGCGTCCTGCATATCCCGGTGCTCGTGACGGCCGGCGAGCTGGACGAGGCGACGCCCCCGGCAATGGCCCGGCAGTTGGCGGCGCTGCTGCCGGATGCGTCGTTCATCGAGCTTCCCGGCCTGGCGCACGTGCCGCAGTTGCAGGACACGCCAGCCTTCGTGGCGGCGGTGCGCAACGCCCTGCCGGGCAGCCCGGCGTAGCCGCCGCCATGACGGGCGCGGGCCTGGTGCCCGCGTTCACGTCGCCTACGCCGGAGGCGAGAACACCCGGCTGGTGCCCGGCTGGTGCAGAATTGCGGAAGAGGACGCCGTCTCCGCCTCAAGGCCGGTCACGAACGCCCTGCTGGCTGCCGTGAGGGTCAGCCCGGCGATCAGGGCCGATGCGCCAGCCCATAGAACCGCTCGGCGGTGCCGCCGAACAGGGCGGCCCGGTCCGCCTCCGCCAGGCTTGCCGCAAGCTGATGCGCCTGGCGCCACCAGTCCGCGTAGCCGCAACGCAGGGTGACAACCGGCCAGTCGCTGCCGAACATCAGGCGCTGCGGGCCGAACAGCTCCAGCAGCGCCTCGGCATAAGGGGCGATGCTGGCAGCCGGGGCGTCAGGCGCAGCCTCCGTCACCAGGCCGGAGAACTTGCAGCGGACATGCGGGAACGAGGCGAGGTCCGCCATGCCGCGGCGCCAGGCGTCGAAGTTCCCCGCGGCGATCTCGGGCTTCGCGGCGTGGTCTATTACGAGCGGCAGCTCCGGATGGCGCTCGATCAGATGGGGCAGCAGCGGCAGGTGGCGCACCCGGGCGAGGGCGTCGAAGGTCAGGCCAAGCTCGATCACCGCGCGGTAGGCCGGGTCCTGCCGCGCGTGCAGGAACCAGCCGTCCTCCGGGATGTCCTGCCACATTGGGCGGATGCCGCGCAGCAGCGGGTCCGCCACCAGCGCCGCCAGGCGGTCCGGCGCGTCGGGCGCCTCCATGTCGGTCCAGCCGACCACTCCACGGACCCGGGGGTCCTCCCGTGCCAGCGACAGCATGAACTGAGTCTCGGCCTCGGTGTTCGCGGCCTGCACCAGGACGATGCCGTCAATCCCGGCGGCGTCGAACAGGGGTGCGGCGTCCGGCGGCAGGAAGTTGCGGTGGATCGGCAAGTCCGGTGTCATCCAGGCGTAGTCGCCGCGGCTGACCCGCCAGTAATGGACGTGCGAATCAATGACGGCCGTCACGGGATAAGGCCGTTCTCACGAAGCTCCTGCCACAGCGCGCCGGGGATGTCCTGGGTCATCAGGGCCAGGTTTTCCGCAACTTCCTGCGGGTCGCGTGCCCCGGGGATGACGGTGGTGACGACCGGGTGCGACAGGGGGAATTGCAGGGCGGCGGCACGCAACGGCACGCCGTGGCGGGCGCAGGCTGCGGCTACTGCGCGCGTGCGGTCCATGATCTCCGGCTTGGCCGGCGCGTAGTCGTATAGCGCGCCCTGCACCGGCCCGGTGGCGAGGATGCCGGAGTTGTAGGGGCCGCCGAGGATGATGCCGATGCCGCGCCGCTCGCACAGCGGCAGGAAGCTGGCCAGCGCGCCCTGGTCGAGCAGGGTGTAGCGCCCGGCGAGCAGGAAGCAGTCGAAGTCGCAGGCCTCGGCGAAGTCCTGGCAGGCTTCCCACTCGTTCAACCCGGCGCCGATAGCCTTGACCGCGCCCTGTTCGCGTAGCGACACCAGGGCCTTCGCCGCACCGTCCACGGCCTCGCGGAAGCGGGTGCGGTAGCCGTCCTCCCCATGGTTGCGCCGGTCGCAGTCGTGCAGAAGCAGGATGTCCACCCGGTCGGTGCCCAGGCGCTGCAGGCTGTCCTCGAACGACCGCATGATGCCGTCGTAGCTGTAGTCAATGCGCGGCTTGAATGGTGCGGGCTGCTGGAACAGGCTGTCCGCGGCGCTGCCGGGCGCATCGTCGGGTCCGCGCCGGGCCAGTCGCCAGCCGGCCTTGGTGGACAGGACCGGCGCGGCCGGCAGCCGGCGCAGGGCGGCGCCCACCCGGTGCTCCGCAAGGCCGAAACCGTATAATGGGGCCGTGTCGAAGTAACGCATCCCCGCGTCCCAGGCGGCTTGCAGGGTCGCCATTGCCCCGTCCTCGGTCTGGGACCGGTATAGGTTGCCAAGCCCGGTGCTGCCGAAGCCGAGGGTGGTCAGCTCGATGCCGGTGCGGCCGAGCGTGCGGGTGGGGAGGGTCATGGCCGGAATACGCCCTTGCGCAGCAGGATGCAGCCCCACCAGCGCGGCTCCCCCGTGGCAACGACCGCATAGGCGGCTGCGGCGCGTTCGTAGAAGGCGAAGCGCTCGACGTCCTCGATGGCGACCTCCCCGCCCTCGGCGGCGTTCAGCACGGCCTGGAACTCTTGGGCGATGGGCGGGCGCCCCTCCGGCGGGGTCATGATCGCCGCGGGGCAGGCAACGAAGCTGTCCAGCGGCAGCAGGGTCAGCACGGCCTCGACCATGCGCGGCGAGGGCAGGGTGGGGGCGTAGATCAGCCGCCGGGCCGTGCTGGCGGCGGGGAAGTTGGCGTCCACGACGGCGATCTCGTCGCCGTGGCCCATCTCGGCCAGCGCGGTCAGCAGCGGCGGGCTGATGGCCGGGTGCAGTCCCTTGAGCATGGCTATGCCGCCTTCTTTGGCTTGAGCAGTCCGATGCGGGCCGGCGCGGGCGCGCCTGTTGCCGCGTTGCCCCGGCGCAGCAACTGCTGGTCCGCCAGCGCGCCCAACAGGATCACCCCGCCCATCACCGCGAAGTTGAGGGACGACGGAATGCCCAGGATGTTGACCAGGTTCTGCAGGATCTGCAGCAGCACGGTGCCCAGCACAATCCCCGGGATGCTGCCTTCGCCGCCGCGCAGCGAGCACCCGCCCAGCACGGCGGCGGCAATGGCATACAGTTCGTAGAAGTTGCCGAACGAGGATGGGGAAACCGAGTTGGTGTAGAACACCAGCAGCACCGTCGAAAGCCCGGCCAGCCCGCCGCCCAGGATGTAGGCGCCGGCCACCACCAGACCCGTGCGTATGCCGGCGTAGCGCGCCGCTTCCTCGTTGCGTCCGACCGCGAACAGGTAGCGGCCGAATACCGAGCGGTGCAGCACAACGCCCATGACCGCGGCCACGACCAGCAGCACCAGGAACGGGTTCGGCACCCCGAAGCTGCGGCCCGACGCCAGCCAGGTCAGCGCATCCAGCCCGTCCGTGTAGCCGAAGCCGATGGTGGCGTCCCCGGTGTAGTAGCGCGCGGCTCCGCGGTAGATCAGCAGGCCGCACAGCGTTACGACGAAGGGCTGCAGCCCCGCCCGTGTTACCAGCGCCCCGTGCAGGGCGCCGATCAGCAGCCCGCCCACCAGCACCAGCGCCACCGCTGCCGGCCAGGGGACGCCGTGGTTCGCCAGCAGGTCGATGAACACCACGCCCAGCAGCGCGAACACTGATCCCACGGCCAGGTCTATGCCGCCGGTGATGATGATCAGGCCCTGGCCGATGCTGAACACGCCGAACAGGCCGATCAGGTTGGCCATGTTCAGCAGGTTCACCGCCGACAGGAAGCGCGGGTTGATGGCGGCGGTGATTCCGCCGATCACCAGCACCAGGGCCAGCAGGCCTAGCTCCTTCTTGCCCATGCCTGTTCTTTCCTTGTTAGGCCGCCGCTGCTTGGCCGATGGCGAGGCGCAGCACCGCGGATTCGCTGAATTCGGGGCGGTCCAGCACGCCCGCCACCCGGCCCTCGTGCATCACCGCCACGCGGTCGCTGACGCCGATCACCTCCTCCATGTCGCTGCTGATCATCAGCACGGCGACGCCGCGGTCGGCGAGGGCACGCATCAGGCCGTAGATCTCGCCCTTCGCGCCGACGTCCACGCCGCGGGTTGGCTCGTCGAACACGATGGCGTGCGGGCTGAGCGCCAGCCAGCGGCCGAGCACGACCTTTTGCTGGTTGCCACCCGACAGCGTGCCGGCCTGCACGGCGGCGTCCGGTGCCTTGATGCGCAGGGCCAGGCGCTGGGCTTCGCCGGCGCGGGCCTCCGATGCCGGGCTGATCAGGCCGAGGTGGGCATGGCGGGCCAGGGCGGGCAGGGTCACGTTCTCGGAGATCGGCATGGACAGCACCAGGCCGGACCGCTTCCGGTCCTCCGGCACCAGATACAGCCCCAACGCGATGGCGTCCCGCGGCGATCCGATGCGGGCCGCCTTGCCGTCCAGGCGTATGGTGCCGCCGAGCGCCGGCTCGATCCCGAACACCGCGCGGGCCAGGGAAGTGCGGCCGGACCCCACCAGCCCGGCCAGGCCGAGGATCTCGCCGGGCCGGGCATGCAGGCTGGCGCTGCGGTCCGGAAAGGCCGATGTCACCAGGCCATCCAGCTCCAACCCGCCATCGCCCGGCGGTCCGGCAGGGGGCGTGTGCAGGGATTGCAGGTCGCGGCCGATCATCAGCCGGGTCATGGCGGGGTGGGCGATTTCTTCCCGCGGCAGTTCCCCCGCGACCCGGCCATCCCGCAGGCACAGTACCCGGTCGGCGCAGGCCACGACCTCGCCCAGGCGGTGGGTGATGTAGATGATCCCCGTACCCGCGGCGCGCAGCGCGGCGACGATGGCGAGCAGCCGGTCGGTTTCGGACAGCGTCAGGCTGCTGGTCGGCTCGTCCAGGATGATGATGCGGGCGTCGGTGGACAGGGCGCGGGCGATCTCCACCAACTGACGCTGGGCGATGGACAGGCGGGCAACCGGCGCATCCGGGCCGAAGTCGGCGCCCAGGCGCTCCAGCAGCGGCGCCACCCGCGCCCGGCAAGCCCGGCGGTCCACCAGGCGCAGCGGCCCGCCGCGCAGCCGCTCCCGCCCCATCAGCACGTTAGCGGCGGCGTCCAGGTTGTCGAACATGGACAGTTCCTGGTGCACGAAGGCGATGCCGGCCGCCTGCGCCTCCGCCACCGTCAGATACGGGCGGTCCTGCCCGTCCAGCCGGATGCGCCCGGTGTCCGGACGCACGAGGCCGCCCAGCACGCACATCAGCGTGCTCTTGCCGGCGCCGTTCTCGCCGATCAGCCCCAGCACCTCCCCGGCGCCAAGGCGTAGCGACACCCGGTCCAGGGCCTGGACGCCAGGATACGCCTTACTGATCCCCTCCAGCTCCAGCAGCGGGCTG
>CAXTDP010000265.1:0-7569 GCA_964242295.1 uncultured Acetobacteraceae bacterium
GGGGCCGAGCAGCATGGCGGCATCCGCCACCAGCGGCAGCTTCGCCGCCTGGTCCTCCGGCACGAAGCTGTTGGCGGTGATCACGCTGTCCACCAGCGACAATCGGCGCAGCCGTTCCGCCAAGGCGGCGGCATCGGCGGCGGAAGGCGCCAGGATGTCTATCGTGTAGGGGTTGGCGACGGGATCGTCTATCAGGTCGTGCAGGGTGCGGACGGCCTCGGTCGTCTGGTTCTTGGTATTCAGGGGGTCGCCGTCGAACGCCAGGAGCGGCAGCCACAGCAGCCCCGCCAGGCCGAGCAGCACGAAGACGCCCAGCACCAGCCGGCGCCGCCGCACGATGGGCCGGTCCAGCCGGGCCAGCCACGCCAGCCCGGCCTCCGTCGCGCCGTCAGGCGGGTGGAACAGGGTGATGAGCGCCGGCAGCACCGTCATCGTGCAGGCAAAGGCGATCAGCATCCCGCTGCCCGCGATCAGCCCCAACTGCGCCACGCCGACGAAGCTGGTCGGCGTGAAGGCCAGGAATCCCGCCGCACTCGCAAGCGCTGCGACCGTCACCTGCGGCCCGGCATGCCGAACCGTCGCCACAAGTGCTGCAGGTGTGCCTGAGGTGTGCAGCCGTTCCTCGCGGAACCGCACGCTGAGCTGGATGCCGAAATCCACGGCGATGCCGACGAACAGCACGGCGAAGGCGACGGACACCAGGTTCAGCGTGCCGACTGCAAGTGCTGCAAACCCGGTCGTCACCAGCAGGCCCAGCACCAGCGTCAGCAGCACCGGCACGATCAGCCGCCAGGTACGCAGCGCCAGCCACAGCAGCACGCCGACGAGCACCGTGCTCCCCAGCAGGCCGACGACCGCGCCGTTGGCGATGGTGGCGAACTCCTCGTCCTCCAGCGCGACGGAGCCGGTCAGCCGGACGTGGGCGCGGCCGGCCCTAACGAACTCCAGCTTGTCGGCGGCGGCGCGTATGGCCTGGCTGGCCGCGGCGCCGGGCTGCAGCGCGCCGTAGTCGAGCCGCGGCTGCGCCAGCACGAAGTGGTAGGCGCCGCCCATGTCCGCCACCGAGGCGGCCAGTAGCCGCTCCCACGACATCGGCTGCGCCCGCCCTGCCGCGGCCTCGGACAGGGCGGCGTGGAAGCCTTTGAGCGACGGCTCGAACGGCGCCAGGTTGGCCTGGCCGGCCTTGATGCCCTCGGCGATCAGGCCCAGCGCGCTGAGCAGGCCGCGCAGGCTGGGGTCGGCGGCAAGCTGGCCCAGGAAGGGCTGGGCGTCCACGGTCTGGTCCAACAGGGTGCCGAGCGGCTCGGCGTCGAGGAACAGCAGGCCGTTGCGCTCCAGGTAGGGCGAGGCGTCGGGGCGGCGGACCTCCATGAAGTGCTGGGTATCCAGCTTCATCGCATCCGCCAGCGCCGCCGAGGTTGCTTCCGCCTCCTCGGGCGTGGCGCCGTCAACGACGGCCACCAGCAGGTCTTCGTTCTGCGGGAAGGCTTGCGCCATCATGATTGACCGCTGCCGCCAGGGCAGGCTGGCGGAGAACAGCGTTCCGGTTTCAGTCGAAACGCCCAGCCGTGTCGCGGCCAGCCAGGCGGACCCGGCGGCCAGCACGAGCGCCAGCAGCACCATCCATCCGGCTCGGCGCACGCATATTGTTGCCAGGCGCGCGAGAAGGAGGCTGCGCACGCCTAGGTCCGCACCAACCGCCGCAGCGGCGGGCTGGTCAGCATGCGCCGGTCCAGAACCTCGGCGATGCCGTGATGGGCGGGCCGGACCCTTGCGGGAGGGCCAGGCAGGATTCCAATGGCTGGTCTTCCAGGATGCTGGGGTCGTTCATGTCACGTAGCCTACATCATCCGCGCGCCGCTGCTGACCCCTGGACCGCTCACCATCCTTCACGGTCAGCAGCCTGCATGTCGCGTGCTGCACACGCCCCGTGCGCGGGTTGATTGCGACCGTGTGGTAGATCACGCTCGGCACGTCCCGCCGGTAAACCGGCGACGCCGCCATGGGCGCGGAGGAGAAGTTGCCCGACTCGATGATGACCTGCGGGTTCGCCACCAAATGCTCCGGGATGGCGACGGATTGGCGCGGGTCGGACTGACTGTCCTGGAAGTCGTAGGCGAGGGGCAGGGTCTTCACGCCGGCATCGCCGGTCCCAGGGGCGGTCTCTGGGGCGGTCTCTGGGCCGTTGATGCCGTCCGGCGCGAGGTCGAAGCCGCGACGCCACTGCGCGCCATACTGCTCGTCCTGCCCCGTGAGCGGGCCGCTGACGCCGGCCAGGATGGGCCCGGCAGCCTATGCGGCTGTTCATCGCGAGAAAAGCAGGCCGGCTGTCGCAGTGAGCAGGGTGCGGTGGCTGAGGGGCAGGGCGTCCTCCGGTCAGGGGCGGCGTCGAGTGCACGATCTCGCAGGCCGTTCGGGGCTTCGGCCTGCGCCGGCCGCGCTACGTCGGTCACGCCAAGACCCACCTCCAGCATATCGCGACCGCCGCGGCGGTGAACCTGGTCAGGATGACCGAACGGCTCGGCGCCGCCGAGCTGGCGACGACAAGATACTCGAAGCTCCGAACGTTGATGGCACAGGCTGCCTGACGGGAATGCACCAGCAGTGCGTCTGCGGATGCGCCCAGCCTGTCTGCCCTTCCTCGAAGAAGAATTGATGTGTTGCATTCGCTTTTGGGAAGGGACCCAGTTCGGCGCTTGTTCACGCAATGGTATAGTCTCGCGGCCACTGTGCCAGCTATCTGCAGGCGCTCGCAATCATCGAGGCTCGTGCTCGCAAACAGCGCTGATGATGGCAAGCGCCTACAGCTACTGAACCCCCGATGTATGAGGATCCCGCACGGACTCCTGCCATGGTCCATGTATGCTATGTGCTGATGCGACGGGCGTGGCAGGGTGTCACGACCCTGGGCCGCGATCGCCATCTTGAAGGAGGACCTGGATGGATGCTCCCGTGGCGGTCCGCAAGGAGGAACGATCCGCCTTTCCCGGTCGCAAGCGGTTTGCCTGGAACCTCGACGAGGTTTCCGGCTCGCTCGGCGACTTGGGAACCTTTCTGCCGCACATCATCGGCGCGATCACAGTGGTCGGCATGGACCCGACTGGCATCTTCGTCACCTTTGGCCTGTGCTATGCGCTGGCGGGTGGCTTTTATGGCATCCCGATGGCGGTGCAGCCGATGAAAGCGGCGTCGGCCGCGGTGCTGATCCAGCCCATGGACCCAGGCGCAGTCGCGGGCGCCGGGCTGGTCATCGGAGCCTTCTTCCTTCTGATGGGCGCCACGGGCCTGGTCAGCCGCCTCGCCCGGGCCTTGCCGCCGACCGTTGCGGCTGGTTTGCAACTCGGGTTGGGACTGTCGCTTGCGGCCCTGGGCATTCGTCTGATCGAAAAGCAAATCTGGCTCGGCCTTGCGGTCTCCGGGCTGATGCTCGTGCTTATGCGCTTCCCTCGCGTGCCCGTGGCGCTGGTCGCGGTCGTGGCAGGAGCTGCCTTTGGCATCGCGACTGGCCTCTCGCCACCGTTTCCGCACCTGGATTTTGGGATACACCTGCCTCACGTGGTTTGGCCAACCTGGCCGCAGGTTGGCAACGGCATCGAATATGCCGTCCTGCCCCAAATTCCCCTCACGCTGACGAATGCGATCATCGTGACCGCGGCCGTGTCCCGGCAATTGTTTCCGGACGGACCGCACCGTGCAGATGAGCGGACCCTCGCGGTCACCACGGGCCTCGGCAACTTGCTCGCGGCCCCGTTCGGCGGCTACCTCATGTGCCATGGCGCGGGCGGCATCGCCGGCCACGTGCGCTTCGGAGCGCGGACCGCAACGGCCCCGGTCCTGATCGGCGTGGTGTTCCTCGGCCTGGGCATCTTCCTCGGCGGCAGCGGGTACGAGCTGCTGCGGACGATCCCCGAGGCTGTCCTTGGCGGGCTGCTCCTGTTCTCAGGAATTGACCTCGCGCAATCATCGAAGCCTGGAAGCTACAAGGACGCCGACCTGTTCGTCGTGCTTTTGATGGCGGCGATCGGTGTGGCTGTGAACCCTGCCGCCGCATTCGCGGTCGGTTTGCCGCTGGTGTACGGCGTCAGGCACGGGCTGCTTCGATTCTGATAGGGTTCGCAAGATGTCGGAAACTAATGCGCTTACGACACTTGGCCGATTGCAGTTGAGAACCGAAACGCCGGCGTTTCTATGTAGGTAAGTGTCTGGTATCCCCGCTGCCGCCGATTACGCTTGGAACTTGCTCGCCAGCTTTGACTCCGGGCTGCTCCGCATCGTGGGCCTTTCGATGTCCGTCAGCCTTTCCGCCACGCTCATCGCCGCCGGGATCGGGCTTCCGCTCGGCACCGCGCTTGCGGTCTATCGCGTGCCCGGCCGCGATGCCCTGGTCCTGCTCGCCAACGCCCTGCTGGGCCTGCCGCCCGTCGTCGTGGGGGTGACGCTCTACGTGCTGCTGTCGCGCTCTGGGCCGCTTGGGCGCCTGGGAATGCTGTTCACCCCTGGCGCCATGGTGCTCGCGCAGAGCCTGCTGGCGCTGCCCATCGTTATTGCCATCACTCATCGGGCGGTGGCCGCAATCTGGGCCCGGTATGGCGGAGACTTCCTGGCGCTCGGCCTGAAGCGCCACCAAGTCCTGCACCATCTCCTGGCCATCGGCCGGGCCGAGGTGCTGACTGCCATCCTGGCTGGTTTCGGCCGAACGGTCTCCGAGGTGGGTGCGATCCTGATCGTGGGCGGCAACATTGCCGGCTACACCCGCACCATGACCACTGCCATCACGCTCGAAACCAGCGAAGGCCATCTGGCGACCTCGCTGGCACTCGGACTTGTGCTGATCGTGATCAGCGTGACCGTGAGCGCTGCGGCGTTCATGCTGTCCCACACCCGCAAGCAGGCAGGCCGATGAACCCCTCCCAACTTACGCACCTCCTTTTGGCAAGCACACTTTCCACGGCCGTCGTGCCGGTCGCGTCCGCACAGCCCGCACAGCAGCACCCGACGATCGTGCTCGCCTCGACCACCTCGGTCGAGAACAGCGGCCTCCTAGGCTACATCCTGCCGATCTTCACCCGCGACACGGGGATCGAGGTCCACGTCGTCGCCCAGGGCACCGGCCAGGCCTTGGCTACGGCAGCCAAAGGCGACGCGGACCTAGTGCTGGTGCATGACCCCGATGCCGAGGACCGGTTCATGGCGGAGCACCATGGGGTGAGCCGGCGCGAGATCGCCTGGAACGACTTCATCCTGGTCGGACCAGCCAGCGATCCGGCGCACATCGCCGGCGGACATGACGCCGGTGCCGCCCTGCGGTCGATTGCGCAGGCGCAGGCGCCGTTCGTCTCGCGCGGCGACATGAGCGGGACGGACGCCAAGGAGAAACGCCTTTGGCAGAGCGCCGGCATCAGCCCGGCCGGGGCCTGGTATCGCGACATCGGCGGCGGCATGGGCGCGGCGCTGAACGCCGCGGCAGCCATGGATGCCTATACGCTGTCGGATCGAGGCACTTGGCTCAGCTTCGGCAACAAGCGCGACCTGCGCATCCTTGTGGAGGGTGGGGGCGACCTGGTGAACCGCTACGACGTGATCACGCTCAATCCGGCCGAGCATGCGCCGGAAGGACACCAGCCCGCACAGCTATTCGCCGATTGGCTGGCCTCGCCAGCCGGACAGACGGCGATTGCCAGCTACCAAGTCGCCGGGCAGAAGCTGTTCCACCCGGAACAGGATCCCAAGCCCTGAGAAACGTGAGTGCATCAGCGGGGCCGAACAACGTCCAATCGCCGTTGGCACCAGTTGTGAGCACAGGCTCCCATTGGCGAGCACGAGCGGCGATGATTGCAAGCGCCTACAGCTATCGTGCCTCGAACAACGCCTGTCCAATGAACTCACCGGGGCGAAGCCTGCCGGGGCAGGCGAACAGGCCGCCGCCGGTGTGGGTGACATATTGGTTGAGCGCGTCCAGCTTCGCCATCGGCTCGAACATCTTGGTGAACCCGGTCCGTGGATCGCGCTGATAGCAGATGAACAGCAGTCCGGCATCATACTCCAGGCCGTTGCGCCACGGCGGCCAGCGTTCGGCGGTGACGTTCACCCCATCGTTGTAGGAATAGCCACGCCGCAGGATCTGCGCCCCATCGTTCGACGCCGCCGCGGCCATGCGGACGTGGGCGTTGTCGGGGATCACGGGCATGCCCTCGGCATCCGCCGCGTCCAAGTCCAGCGGGTCGAACTCATCTGTGCCACCGAGTGGAGCGCCCGAGTGCTTGCGGCGCCCGATGGTCAGTTCCTGGAACTCCAGGTCCGTCTCGTCCCAGTGCTCCAGCGCCATGCGGATGCGGCGCACCACCAGGTAGGTGCCGCCCCGCATCCAGGCCGGCCCTTCGTCGCCCGCCCATACCACGTCCTCTGGCGTCAGCGGGTTTGGCCGGACGACGCCCCGGGCCTTCTCCCGAGGGTGCTGCGAGATCGGGTTCTGCGTGCCGTCCTTGAAGCCCATCAGGTTGCGGGGCGTGTCCTCGGCGGCCGAATTGGAGGTGAAGCCTGTCTGCGTCCAGCGCAGCCGGGCCGTCCCGCCTGCCAGGCGCGCCATCTGCCGAACCGCGTGGAATGCGACCTGGGGGTCGTCGGCGCAAGCCTGCACGGACAGGTCCCCGCCGGTGCGCGCCTCCTCCAACTGGTCGCCGTTGAACTCCGGCAGGTCCTCCAACGCCGCGGGCCGCTGCGTGGCCAGGCCGTAACGGTCCTTGCCGGCCTTGGTGAACAGCCCAGGGCCGAACCCGAAGGTCAGGGTCAGCCGGGAAGCGCCCAGTCCCACGGTCTCGCCGGTGTCCGGGGCCGGCTTGTCTGCGGCTGCGCCCTCCATGGGGGCCGCCGTGTCACCGCCTGCCAGGCGCGCTGCCGCCTCGGTCCAGCGGCGCAGCAAGGTTTCCACGTCGGCACGGGACTCGGTCACCAGGTCGAAGGCGGCGAAATAGGTGTGGTTCTGCTGCGCCGTCAGGATGCCGGCCTGGTAGGGACCATAGAACGGCTCCGTCGCCGCGCGGGCTGGGCTGCGGCTTTCCTCCGTGATGCCCTTGGCCGCGGGATCGGCGGCCCGGGCAGCCGTGGCGGCCAGCGCCGCCAGGGCGCCGCCCGTGCCGCCCAGGAAACCCCGCCGGGAGGCGAAGGGGCACTTCCCCCCGCTCAATGCGCCAGCACGAGTGCAGCCACTTCGTCCTCCACGTAATAGAAGCCATCCCCCGCGGGCGTCATGGCGATGCCGAACAGGTCACCGGCACCGGGCGGCGTTTGCGCACGGTTCGGGTCGATCCACTGGGCGTAGATCTGCTTCCCGGCCTCGGCGTCAACCTCGACGACCTGGCCATTCTGGCCGTTGATGACAAGCAGGTGGCCGTTCGGCGCCACCGTCATCGCCAGCGGCCGGCGCAAGAAGCCGTCCTTCGTGACTTCCCGCCCCTGGCCGGCATTGGTCGTGCGCGTCAAGGCATCGGGGATGGCGACAACCCGGTTGCCGAGGGCGTCCGACACATACAGCGTGCCGTTGCGGCCCAGGCCCAACCCGGTCGGGCCGAT
>CAXTDP010000266.1:0-7563 GCA_964242295.1 uncultured Acetobacteraceae bacterium
CTCGCGGTGTGCGCCCATGACCTGGCTGTTCAGGCCCAGCAGGCGCCAGCCCTCCCGGTCCTGGACCCATCGGTCCCGCCCCACCCGGCCGCGGAAACGGTTCAGCCGGGCGTCATTTACCGGTTGAAGCGGGGCGCGCTCGGGATGGTCGCCTACGTCATGGTTGCCCGGCACGCACAGTACAGGCCTGGGCAGCCGGGCATGGGCCGACGCCGCGCAGACCAGATCCGCCTCCCGGTCCGCCCCATCCATGGACACGTCGCCAGTGTGCACGATCAGGTGCGGCCGCAGGCGGTCCAACGCAGCAGCCATCCGGTCGAAGTTGGCGCGGAACAGGCGCGTGCCGGCGCTCAGATGGGTGTCCGATATCTGGGCGACTGTGAACGACATGGAGGCTGCCCATCAAGCCGACTGTTACGGGAGCATGACGGACTTTCAAGGGTTCGATGTCAAGCACTAGCCGCTTGCACCATACCTTTCCCGGCAATACCGCCGTATACGGCACGAACATCAGACCCGCCTCACGCCGTTGCGGACCGGCGGAACAGGACGCAGCCTGGCTATGCCGCACATGCGTCCCCCGTGGCCTCCCTCTGTGTCCGCCGGGAGAACGACGGGTGAGGCCTATTCCGGCGTGTATCGCCACACGCTGGCCGGTGGCAGGTTCAGCGGGGTCCAGGCCTCCCGCTTTGCCACCAGCCCGTGCTTGCGCCACGGCAGCGGCGACGTCGCGCAATAGCTGTAATGCAGGAAGCCACGCCCCGGAGCCACCGCCAGCATGGCGTCAATGAACCGGCGCTGCTCCAGGATCGGCAGCAGCACCAGCGGAATGCCGCAGATCACCGTGCCGATCCGGCCGTGGCGCGGGCGGGGCAGCAGGTCCGGCAACGCCCTAGCATCGCCCGCGATCACCTCCACGCCCTGATGCACCACGCGCCGGCACAGCGCCGGGGAGGACGGCACGACCGAACCCATCTGCAGCGGGTTCGCCAGCCAGCGCCGAAGGAACAATGCGACGCCCGACCCGGCCTCGCCAGGCTTGACCGCTTCCGTGATCGCGCCGGATGGTCCCTGCCCCACTGCCATGTTCCCGCAATCAAGCTGCATGCAGGGGATAGCGGACGCGGCACGCCGTGCCGAGACGGCGCCGCATTAAGCTTTGATGGCATCGGCCCGGCAGGCGCCCCAGCAGGCACCCCCGGCCGTCAGTTCCGCAGCGCCAGCGCTTCCCGGACGAACGGGTTGGTTTGCCGCTCCATCCCTACCGTCGAGCCTGGCCCGTGGCCGCACATGAACGCCATCGCATCGCCCAGCGGCAACACCTTGTCCCGGATGGAGCGCAGCAACGTCGGGCCGTCTCCCCTCGGCAGGTCGGTGCGCCCGACCGATCCCTGGAAGATCACGTCGCCCACCACCGCGAACCCGGCCGCACGCTGCACGAAGATCACGTGGCCCGGCGTGTGCCCCGGCGTGTGCAGCACGTCGAAGCGATGCGTGCCCAGCATGACATGCTCGCCTTCATGGACCCAGCGGTCCGGCCGGACGTTGCGGGCACCGGAGATGCCGTAGGTCAGCGCGGTCTCCGCCAAGCCGTCCAGCAGGTAGGCGTCACGCTCGTCGGGGCCGACGATATGCGCCCCGGGCAGCGCGTCCCGCAGCTCGGCCGCGCCGCCAGCATGGTCGAAGTGCCCGTGGGTCAGCAGGATCAGCCCGGCCTGCAGCTTGAGGCTGCCGATGGCCTCCAGGATGCGCGGCACGTCGCCGCCGGGGTCCACGACGGCAGCCTGCATCGTCGCATCGTCCCAGATCAGGGAGCAGTTCTGCTGGATCGGCGTGACTGGGATGATGGCGGCCTTGAGCGGCATGGGCGGGGTCCTCCGTGCGGACCGGGATGGGGACCGACCGGCCAGGCGCCGTCAAGCCCTGCCAGGTATCCTGCCGAACCCTCCCCCGCGGTGCGCCACGGCTTGTGGACAGTGCCCTCGGCTTGGCTAGCCCGGCCCGCCCGCCCGGCCAGGACCCCTACTTCACGGTGGAGAACCCCGTCGGCTGCAGCAGGCTGCTCGTGATGTTGGCGACGATCTGGCCGTCGCGCTCGGTCCCGGCGCGCTTTTCGATCCACTCCGGGTCCGTCTGGAACGCAGCCCACTTCGTTTCCCGCTCCGCCAGGCTGTTCCAGGCCAGCATGTAGGTCAGGTCCTGGTTCGACTCGCCGATCACCGTCGTCCAGAACCCGGCCGGCCGTATGCCGTGCCGCTCCCACAGGCCGAGCGTGATAGTCTCGAACCGCTGCAGCAGCGCCGGCAGGCGGCCCGGCAGGCAGCGGTAGATGCGGAGTTCATAGATCACTGGACTGTCCTATTCACGTTTGTGGAGGCATCGTGACCCCGCCTGTTCGGCTCTGCAAGGCAACCCGACGCCTCCGCATATCGTTACCGCCCTATGACGGACGCCTTGCGAGCCACCCAAACGACCGCAGTACCCACGGCAAAGGCCAAGGCTCTCCCCAAGCGCCAGCGCCGCTGGCCCTGGGTGATGGGCGGCATCGTCGCCCTTCTCGTTGCGGCGGTGGCGCTGTTCCAATGGGACTGGCTGATCCCGTTCGTGGACAAGCAGGCCTCCGCAGCCCTTGGCCGGCCGGTCACCATCACTCACCTGCATGTGCAGCTCGGCCGCGTTCCCCATATCGTCGCGGAGGGTGTCACGGTCGGCAACCCCGATGGCTGGGAAGGCGGCGGCAACCTGGCGACCGCGGACAAGCTCAGCCTGGACCTGGATGCGATGGCCTACGTCCGGCGCCGCCAAGTCGTCATCCCCAACATCACCCTGGACAGCCCCAAGGTGGACGCGCAGCAACTCGCCGATGGCCGCAACAACTGGACCTTCCCGTCCAGCGGTAGCAGCGTCCCCGCCGACCCGGACCATGCCACGCAGATCGGCGCCCTGCAGATCAACGACGGCCATGCCCACGTCGCCTCTGCCAAGCTGCAAGCCGACTTCAACGTGGACGTCGCGACCAAGGAGGGTGAAGGCGACCATGCCGGGCAGCCTGGCCAGATCGTGGCCTCCGCCAAGGGCACCTATGCCAACCAGCCCATCGCCGCCCAGTTCACCGGCGGCGCGCTGCTGACCCTACGCGACCAGACGCCCTACCCGGTCAACCTGCAGGTTGCCAACGGCCCGACAAAGGTGTCGCTGACCGGCACCATCAAGGACCCGCTGGCCTTCGCCGGCGCCGACCTCAAGCTGGAGCTGGCCGGGCCGGACATGGAGCAGTTGACGCCGCTGACCGGCATCGCCTTTCCCAAGACGCCCGCCTACCGGATTGCCGGACATTTGGACTACCAGGCGGGATCGGTGAGGTTCACCGACGCCGCGGGCAAGGTCGGCAGCTCCGACCTGGAGGGCAACCTGGCCGTGGACACCACCGCGGCCCGGCCGATCCTGACGGCGGACCTGCGGTCGCAACGGGTGGACCTCAAGGACCTCGGCGGCTTCATCGGCGCCGAACCCGGCGACGCCAGCAAGGGCACCAAGGCTGCGCCCAGCCGGCAGGGGGAACGCCCCAACGGCCGCGTGCTGCCGGACATGCCGGTGAACCTGCCGAAGCTGACCTTCGCCGACGTCCACCTGAAGTATCGCGCCGCCCACATCGAGGGCCGTTCGCAGCCGCTGGATAACATGCGCGCCGACCTGGACATCGTGGACGGCGCGGTGAAGCTGCACCCGCTGGCCTTCGGCATCGGCCAAGGGCAGATCACCTCCACCATCGGCCTGACGCCGCAAGGAAAGGCCGTCGGCGCCGACATCGCCATAGACTTCCAGCGCGTGGACCTGGACAAGCTGCTGTCCGCGACGGGGGTCGCCCGCGGCGCCGGCGCCATCGGCGGCCGGGCGGTGATCCAAGGGTCCGGCAGCTCGCTGTCGCAGATCCTCGGCACCGGCAACGGCGAGCTGAAGCTCTACATGGGGTCTGGCGGCAACCTGAGCGCCCTGCTGGTGGACCTGTCTGGCCTGCAGTTCGGCAACGCGCTACTATCGGCCCTCGGCGTGCCGAGCCGTGCCAAAATACAGTGCTTCATCGCCGACATGGGGCTGCAGCGCGGCCTCGCCAGCGTGAAGACGCTGTTCCTGGACCTGGACTCCGACCGGGTGACCGGCAAAGGCACCCTCAGCTTCTACAACGAGGCGCTGGCGATGCAGCTGCAGACGGCGTCCAAGCACCTCTCCGTCGGCACGCTCGACGCGCCGATCAACATCAGCGGCACCTTCGCCGCCCCAAGCATCCGCCCGGACGCGGCGGTGATCGCCGAGAAAGGAGCCGCCGCCGTGGCATTGGGCGTGCTGCTGACGCCGCTTGCGGCGCTGCTGCCGACCGTCCAGCTTGGTACTGGCGAGGACGGAGCATGCAGCGGCGCGCTGCGCAACGTGCGCACGCCGCCGAAGGTGCCTCCTGCCCGCACAACAGGGCCAAGGACGCGCTAATGGTGCCGGGCAGCTTGGCGCCAGGCCAGGCTGGCGTCGTTCAGCCCTGGCAGCATCCGGGGATCAGCCACAATCCCTTCTGCCACCGCGATGGCGGCACGGAGTTGGTGCGGCTCCAGCCAGCGGATCGCCGGTCGGCGCACCAGTTCATGCCACGGCCGGCCCAGGGCGTTGTCCAGGCACACCCGCATGAAGCAGTGATCTCGGCATATCGGCCACCCCTGCGCCGCGGCCATGCCGGGCAACACGCGACGCGTCAGCTCCAGCCAGCGCAGGGCCAGGCGTTCCCGCTCCGCCGTGGCCTCCCCGGCCGTCTCCAGGCCGGGCAGCAGCGCGTCCGTCATATCCCGGCGAACCCATGATGCCGCCGCTGATCCTGACGTTGCGGCTGCACCCGGACGACCAGGCGCGGTTCGACCGACTGCGGACGCTGCACTTCCCGCCTAGCCGCAACCTGGTGCCGGCTCATGTCACGCTGTTCCACCACCTGCCCGGCGTCCAAGTGGACGCCATCCAGGCCCTGCTGGCGCAGCAAGCTGCGTCGCTGCCGCCATTTCCGGTCGAAGCATCCGGCCTGCGCTTCCTCGGCCGCGGCGTCGCCTATGAGCTGCGTGCGCCGGAACTGCTGGCCCTGCGTGCCCGGCTGGCCCAGGCCTGGCGGGACTGGCTCACGCCGCAGGATGCCCAGGCCTTCCGACCTCATGTCACGATCCAGAACAAGGCGGAGCCGGAAGCCGCCCGTGCCTTGCGCGACGGGATGCAGGCGGGTTTCACGCCGTTCCAGGTGCGGGCGACCGGGTTGCGCTTGTGGCGCTACCTCGGCGGTCCCTGGGACTTGGCGGGCGAACACGCGCTGGCTGCGTCCCCAGCAAGCCAACCAGCAAGCTAGACGGGACCGCCAACCTCCCCCGGCCTGGCGTCACGGACCGCGCCGCGCCGCGCCGTAGCGGGCCAGCCGGACAAGCGCGGGGTGGGCAGTGGGCATGACCATCGCCTCACCCAGCCAGCGGATGAAGGTGCGGGTGGGCCGCTCGATGAAGTAGTGGGCCAGTGCAGCCAGTAGCAGGGTGGCCGCCGCATACAGCGCCAGCCTTGCCGCAACCGGCCCAGGGCCGTCCAGCACCGGCAGCAGCGCATAATGGATCAGGTAGATCGCATAGGACAGCACGCCCAGCCCATGCACCGGCCGAAGCGTGAACAAGCGCCAGGGCCGTCCGCGGCCGCAGTGCAGGCCGACCACCACGAGGGGCATCAGTGCCAGCACCAGCAGGTCATCCGCCTTGGCCAGCATCAGCCCGAGCACCAGCAGGAACACCCCCGCCCCCGTCCAGGGCCGGCAGGCTAGATGCGCCACCGCCGGCGCCTGGCCGGCGCGCCAGGCCACCATTCCCAACAGGAACCCGGCAACGCACCGCATCGCCGGCAGGACCGAGTAGTTCATGTGGATGTCCAGCATCCCTCGCCGTGCCGGTCCCACCGGCAGCGCCAGCGCAAGGCATCCTGCCAGCAGCGCCGCCGCCGCGGCGACGCCCAGCGCCATGCCCCAGCGCCAGCGCAGCACCGACCCGGCCAGCAGGGGGAACAGCAAGTAGGCCAGCACTTCCGTGCTGACCGACCAGGCCGGGGCGTTGATCTCGCCGCTGACGCCCCACCCCTGCACCAGCAGGAGATTCGCAAGCGTGAACCGCAGGGAGGGTAGCTCCTGGCCGGACAACGCCAGTCCGGCGAGCAGCACCGCCAGCACGGCGGCATGGAGCGGCCACACCCGGCCGGCGCGGCGCACCAGGAACACCGCCAGCAACCCGGCCATGTCCGCCCTGCGTCCCGGCGCAACCGCGCCCAGCGCTCCCCCAATGAACCACGATCTCCTGATGAACCACGATCCATACACCATGGACATCACGAAGCCACTGAGCACGAAGAACAGGTCCACGCCCAGGTAGCCCTTCCGCAGCAGCCCGCCCACCCAGGGCAGGTCAAGCGCGCCGAGGTGCAGGCTGGCATGGTGCATGACCACCAGCACCGCCGCCACGCCGCGCAAGCCCGTCAGCGCCGGACTTTCGGGCATGCTCGTACTGGGGAAGTCGGATGCCATGCGCTCTGGTAAGCAAGCTTATGTTGCCGTGCAACATGAACCAGCATCTGCTGCAGACACGTCCGCGAGGGTGTTCGGCCATCCGCAGCAACCGCCGTGCTGCGGCGCCTCGGTGGTCCCGGGGATCGGCCTCCGGAGCGGCTTCGTGCGGGCCGGCGGCCGTGCCGTGACCAGAAGGCATTGAGGCTGCCCGCGGCACCTCGGCGCAGGTGACGCCATCACGCCCGCAAGAGCCTTCCCTCGCCTGCTCCCCTTTCCACTTCAGCCGGGTTAACGTCGGTCGGATGCGGAGCCGGGATGGACATGGACGGGCAAGGTGACGACTGGCGCAAGGTGACGCAGACCTCCCCGGCGCCGCTGCCGAGCGAAGTCGAGGCGTGGCTGCGCACCCTGCAGGCTGCCCAGGTGGAGGATAGCGAGGAGTATCCGCCCAAGGTCCGCAAACGCCTGCTCTATGTGCTCAGCCGCGCGCCCCGTAGCCCCGTGCCGAGCCTTGTCCTGGAAACCGTCGAGCTGCGGCGCGATGGCAGCGTGGCCGGGCCGGGCCGCCCTTACTACCACCAGCCGCACAGCTCGCAGCAGCCGCGCTTCCTCCGGCCCTCCGACCGCGCCATCCTGCGGATGTTCGCCCTGAACGGCACGGGGGCGGGCTTTGACGACACCCTGCGCGCGATCATCGGCACCGGCCGGGGCCACTGGGCATCCTGGGACGGCCCGGCACTGCACGAAGGGGCGCCGGTCCCCGGCAGCATCGCCTGGAACCTGGCGCCGGACGGCAGCCAGCGCCCGCACCTCGACCTGCCGCCGCCGCTGCAACCGCTGCTGATCGGCTCCCCCTGGTATGCCGATCCGACGACCGGCGCGGTCGGCCCGGTGCAGACGGGCCTGCCGGACCGGATCGTGCAGGCCATGCTGTCCGCCCCGGCTCTGGCCCCCGCGGTTGCCGCCCGGGTGGCGGCGGAGATGGTGCGCCGCGCGCCGCA
>CAXTDP010000267.1:0-7508 GCA_964242295.1 uncultured Acetobacteraceae bacterium
CGCCGCTTCCGCCGCGCCGGCCGGGGTGCCGTGGGTGTCGCGCGCGTCCAGCGGCAGGCCACCAGGCTGGTCGAGGGAAAGCTGGGCGGCGCGCAGCAGGGCCTGCCCAACTTCCGAGTTCTGGCCGGTGAGCGGCAACAGGATGGCGACGCGGCGGCCTGCGGCCTCCGACCCCGGCGCCGGGCCAGAACCGCCCGGGGCGCCGTTGAGGCCGAATGGACTGTTGTAGCCGCCGCCGTTCGGGTCGGCTACGCAGGCAGCCAGGCCCGTCGTGGCTGCCAGGAACGCCAATGACCGACCGAGTGCTGCAAACTTCATCGCATGATCCCTCCCTGGACGATCCGGCCGCGGACCGGTTGGTGTCTATACCACGGGGATTGCTGCTGGTTGCCACGCCGATCGGCAACTTGGCAGATATGTCACGACGCGCGCTGGAGGCGCTGCGCCAAGCGGACCTGGTGCTATGCGAGGACACCAGGCAGACCGCGCGGCTGCTGCAGCACTATGGCATCACCGTGCGGACCACGCCGCTGCACGACCACAACGAGGAAGGGCGCATCCCCGCGCTGCTCAACATGCTGGCGGGTGGCGGGCTGGTCGTGCTCGTGTCGGATGCCGGCACGCCCTTGGTGTCCGACCCGGGATACCGGCTGGTGCGTGCGGCGCTGGCGGCGGGCCTGCCGGTATCGGCGATCCCCGGGCCGAATGCGGCGGTCATGGCGCTGGTGCTGTCTGGGCTGCCGCCGCAGCCTTTCCTGTTCCTTGGCTTCCCGCCGCCGCGGTCCGCGGCGAGGCTGGCCGCCTTCGGCACCCTGCGCGCGGCGGAGCGGGCCGGGCTGTCGGCGACCCTGCTGTGGCATGAAGCGCCGCACCGGCTGGCCGAGTGCCTGGCCGACCTGGCGGCCAGCTTCGGCGACCGTCCGGCGGCAGTGGCGCGGGAACTCACCAAACGGTTCGAGGAGGTGCGGCGGGGATCATTGACGGAGCTTGCGACGCACTACGCGTCCGCGCCGGCAAGGGGCGAGATCACGCTGGTAGTTGGCCCGGCGCCGGAGGGATCGGACGAGGAAGACCTGGACGGCCAATTGCGCCGCGCGCTGCGGGACAACAGCCTCAAGGACGCGGCGGCGATGGTGGCGGGAGCAACGGGCCTACCGCGCAAAACCGTCTATGCCCGTGCGCTAGAGATCAGCCGTGAGGATAATGTGCCTTCTCCCTCCCCCCCCGGGAGAGGGCCGGGGTGAGGGAGGTCTTGGCTGGGCCTGGCAGAGGACCCACTCCTACTTTCTGTCGCTCTGAACGAGGAGGCCGTTGCGCCTCAAGACACCTCACCCCGACCCTCTCCCGGAGGGAGAGGGAACAGGCAGCAGCCCTCAGCGCCCGCTGACGATGCGGTCCACCAGTTCCTTGACGGTCGGGATGAAGCCGTTGGAATAAAACGGGTCGCTCGCAAAGCGGAACGCGTTGTGGCCGCTGAACATGAGCTGGTGCTCGATGGCTTCCGGCGTCTGGTCGTCGCGACGCACCGATTGCAGCGTCTTCTGAATGCAGAACGAGCGGGGATCGGCCTTCTTGCCGTTGGAGAAGTCCGGCTCATGCTGGCTCCAGTTGCTGAACCGGCACTGGCTCAGGCAGCCCATGCAGGACACCTGGTCGTCGGTGATGCGCGCGGCCCGCTCCGGGGTCACAAAGATCAGGGTGCTGTCGGGCGTCCGCAATGCCTCGGTGAAGCCCTTGGCAATCCAGCCCTCAACGTTGAACAGGTCCTGCGGCGTCAGGTAAACCGCCCGCTTGCGCGGCCCGATACCCAGCATGGAGACATGCTCGCCCACCGGCTCGGTCGAGTAGGCAACCTGGTGCTCGCTCCGCTCCCGCAACTCCCCAATAAAGCCGTTGTTGACCGCGCTGGAGTAGAAGCCAGTCGGGCTGAACTTGTTTAGGAAGACGTCGCCCTCCTTCAGCGTCAGGAGCCGGGTCTTCCAGGCGTCGCTGATCGGGCTTTCCTTGGTCAGCAGCGGACGGGTGCCGAACTGAAAGGCGATTGGGCCAAGGTCAGGGTTGTCGATCCAGTGCTCCCAGTCCTCCAACCACCAGACGCCGCCGGCCATGATGATGGGCGTCTGGTCCAGGCCGAAGGTCCGCATCAGCTTGCGCAGCGCCAGCACGCGGGGGAAGGGGTCCTCCGGCTTGGTCGGGTCCTCGCCGTTGGACAGGCCGTTATGGCCGCCAGCCAGCCACGGGTCCTCATAAACGACGCCGCCAAGCAGCGACGCGGCCTTGGAGTAGGCACGCTTCCACAGCGCGCTGAAGGCGCGGGACGAGGAAACGATCGGATAGTAGTGGACGCCGAACTTCGCGGCGATGTCGGACAGACGGTATGGCATCCCGGCGCCGCAGGTCAGGCCATTGATCAGGCCCTTGGCACCTTCCAGCACGCCGGTAATGACGCGCTCGGCCCCGCCCATCTCCCAAAGCAGGTTGGCGTGGATGCGGCCCTTGCCGCCTGAAATGTCATAAGCCCGGCGAGCCTGGTCTATGCCGCCCTTGATGCCATAGGCGATCAGCTCCTCATGCCGCTCCCGCCGGGTACGCCCGGCGTATTCCTGCGGGTCGGGGTTGCCGTCTGCATCATAGAAGTCTGCGTTGACGGCGCTGAACGTACCGGCGCCGCCAGCGGCGGCCCAGTGCCCGGAAGAAACCCCGGTCGAGACGCCGATGCCCTTGCCGCCCTCGACCAGCGGCAGCACGTCCACGCCACCCATCCTGATCTCGTTGACCGTCTTCATCGCCGTCTCGCTCCAAGCCTGTACGCTGGTGTACAGGTCCGCCCCTATGTAGATGCCGGGCCTGGCGATGCCAGACCCGGCGCTCCGGTTTTATTACAGATGATTACAGGCGGGGCAACTACTCGGCTGCGTTCTCGTGCCGCCGCCCGCCGTCCCGCCCGCCTTCACGCCGGGCGCCATCACGCTCGCCGCCCTCACGGCCCGGCTTGGAGCCGACCTGGTCGGTGATGTCGGCGCCGGTGGCCTGGTCCACCACGCGCATGGACAGCTTCACTTTGCCGCGGTCATCAAAGCCGATGACCTTTACCTTCACCGCGTCACCCTGGTTCACCACGTCCGTGGTCTTGTTGACCCGGCCCTGTTGCAGCTCGCTGATGTGGACCAGCCCGTCCTTGGCGCCCAGGAAGTTCACGAAGGCGCCGAAGTCCGCCGTCTTGACCACCTTGCCGTTGTAGATGCGGCCCACCTCCGGCTCGGCCACGATCCCCTGGATCATGTCTATCGCCTTCTGGCTGGCCTCCTCGGTCGTCGCGGCGATCTTGATGGTGCCGTCGTCCTCGATGTCTATCTTGGCGCCGGACTGCTCGACGATGTCGCGGATCACCTTGCCGCCGGTGCCGATGACCTCGCGGATCTTCTCCTTCGGCACGGTGATGACGGTGATGCGCGGCGCCGTGGCGGCCACGTCGCTGCGCGCCCCGGTGATCGCCTTCGCCATCTCGCCCAGGATGTGGATGCGGCCGTCCTTGGCCTGCTCCAGCGCGATCTTCATGATGTCGGCGGTGATGGACGTGATCTTGATGTCCATCTGCAGGCTGGTGACGCCTGCCTCGCTGCCGGCGACCTTGAAGTCCATGTCGCCCAGGTGATCCTCGTCGCCTAGGATGTCGGACAGCACGGCGAAGCCGCGGTCTTCCTTGATGAGGCCCATCGCGATGCCGGCCACCGGCCGGGTCAGCGGTACGCCGGCGTCCATCAGGGACAGGCTGGTGCCGCAGACTGTCGCCATGCTGCTGCTGCCGTTGCTTTCGGTGATCTCGCTGACGACGCGCATCGTGTAGGGGAAGGTGTCCTTGCCGGGCAGCACCGGACGGACGGCGCGGTAAGCCAGCTTGCCGTGGCCGATCTCGCGGCGGCCCGGGCTGCCCATGCGCCCGGCCTCGCCGACGGAGTACGGAGGGAAGTTGTAGTGCAGCATGAAGTGCTCACGCCGCTCCCCTTCGAGCGCGTCAATGATCTGCTCGTCCTGCCCAGTGCCGAGCGTGGCGACGCAGAGGGCCTGGGTTTCGCCGCGGGTGAACAGGCTGCTGCCGTGGGCGCGGGGAAGCACGCCGACCTCGGCGATGATCTGGCGGACGGTCTTGGTGTCGCGCCCGTCAATGCGCATCCCGGTGTCCAGGATGGCGTTGCGGACCACGTCGGCCTCAAGCTCCTTGAAGATCAGCTTGGCCTTCTCGGGATCAAGGCCCTCCTCGGCGAGGGAGGCCATCGTGGCCTTCTTGGCAACGCCGACCTTGTCCTGCCGGGCCTGCTTCAGACGTTCCTGGTAGGCCTCGGCCAACGAAGTGCGGGCAAGGGCGTCCACGCGGGACACCAAAACTGCCTGGTCGGCCTCCGGCTCCGGCAGCGACCACGGCTCCTTGGCGGCGTGCTCGGCAAGCTCGATAATCGCCTGGATGACGGGCTGGCAATGCTGGTGGCCGAAGGTCACTGCGCCGAGCATGACCTCCTCCGACAACTCCTGCGCCTCCGACTCGACCATCAGCACGCCTTCGGTCGTGCCGGCCATCACCAGGTCAAGCTTGCTGGTCTTCAGCTCCTCGGCGGTAGGGTTCAGGATGTAGGCGCCGTTGGCGAAGCCGACCCGGGCGGCGGCGATGGGGCCGAAGAATGGGATGCCGGACAGGGTCAGCGCGGCGGAGCAGCCGATCATGGCGACCACGTCCGGGTCGTTCTCCGTGTCATGGCTCAGCACGGTGGCGACGACCTGAACCTCATTACGGAAGCCGTGCGGGAACAGCGGGCGGATCGGGCGGTCAATCAGGCGGCTGGTCAGCACTTCCTTCTCGGACGGGCGTCCCTCGCGCTTGAAGAAGCCGCCGGGGATCTTGCCGGCGGCAAAGGCCTTTTCCTGGTAGTTGACGGTCAGCGGGAAGAAATCCTGGCCGGGCTTGGTGCTGCGGACGCCAACGGCGGTGCACAGTACGATGGTGTCGCCAAGCCGGGCCAGCACGGCGCCGTCTGCTTGACGCGCCATCTTGCCGGTTTCCAGCACCAGTTTGCGCCCGCCCCAGTCCAGTTCTTTGCGGAAGTAGTTGAACATAGGTGTGTCCTTCATGCGCCGTGCGGAGAAGGCCGTGGGTTCCCAAGCTACTTCCAGCGGGGGCGGCGTCTCGGGCCACAGGAGGCGGACTGCGCTTTTGGGTGCAGCCGCGGCAGGACGGATCCCGCGGTCTCGTGTGGCCTGAGGCGCCGTCGCGGACAAGTCCGGGTGGCCGGCTCCGCCATACGGCGGTGTGCAGGGCCATGCAGCCCTGCGTGTGCCCGGCGCCACCATTGGCGCCGGGATCGCAGCGACGGATTAGCGGCGGAGGCTCAGGCGCCCAATCAGCGTCTGGTAGCGCGCGTTGTCTTTCTTCTTCAGATAGTCGAGCAGGCGGCGGCGACGCCCGACCAGCATCAGCAAGCCACGCCGGCTGTGAAAGTCCTTGGCGTGGGTTTTAAGATGCTCAGTCAGGTTGACGATCCGTTCGGTCGCGAGGGCGACCTGGACCTCGGGACTGCCAGTGTCAGCGGCGCCAGTAGCATACTCTTGGACCAGCGCCGTGCGGCGCTCATCGGTAATCGACATCGGGGTGCTCCATGATGGGGTTACAACATGCGCTCGGGCTTCAACCAGCCGTCTTGCAGACGGCATAGCCCGATGACGCGCATCCCCGCCATGGCACGAGCCAAGCCCCCATTGGGGTCAGCCGTCCGTGGAATGCGGCCCATCAGGTCCACCAGGCTGATCGCCTGGCCTTGTGACAGGCTGTGGGCCTCCGGTTCGGTCAAGGCCAGCGCCGGGATGTCGGCCAGCGCGGTCATGACCGGATGCAGGAGGTCCGAGGATGCCGGGGCGTTGTCCGCCGAGCGCAGGCATTTGTCCAGGGAAATCGCCTGGGATTCCAAGAACGGGCCGACCCGCAGGCGGCGCAGCGCCGCGACGTGGCCCAGGGCGCCGCAGGCAAGCGCCAGGTCGCGGGCCAGGCTGCGCATATAGACGCCCTTGCCGGACTGCACCTCGAATACCGCCGTATCGGCGTCGGCGCGCTCGACGAGTTCGAAGCGGTCCACACGGGCAGGGCGGGGCGGCAGAGCAGGGGGGCGGCCGTCCCTAGCCATGTCGTAGGCGCGCTCCCCATCCACCTTGATGGCGGAGTAGGCGGGCGGCACCTGCATGATGTCGCCGATGAAGGCGGGGAGGGCGGCGGCAAGCTGGGCGTCGCTGGGGCGCACGTCGGACTGGGCGACGGTCTGGCCGTCGGCATCGTCGGTGTCCCGCGCGTCGCCCAGGCGGAGGGTGAAGCGGTATAGCTTGGTGCCGTCCTGGACGTAGGGCACGGTCTTGGTGGCGCTGCCGAAAGCGACGGGCAGCACACCGGTTGCCAGCGGGTCGAGCGTGCCGCCGTGCCCAGCCTTTTGCGCGTCGAAGCCGCGGCGGACGCGGTTCACCACATCGGTGCTGGTCATGCCCGGCGGCTTGTCCACGATCAGCCACCCGTTGAGGGGGCGGCCTTGCTTGCGGCGCATCTTGTGTCCTTAGCGGAAAGAATTCGGGGCTGCCCGTGGGTGGAACCGCATGGTCGCGAGCTTAGCGCAGCGCATTAGTGCCTGGGCCGTTAGGGCCGACGACCGGGCTTCGCAGCTACTGGATTGCCACGTCGCTCCGCACCTCGCAATGGCAACGGAATGGTTTAAGTAGGGGGTAGTGCGTCCTCTGCCTCGTCTCCGGCGTGAGGCGCCAGGTCCCGCGCCACCTCCGGCGCACGCAGCAGCGCATCCACGTGCATCGCGTAGTCCAGCGTTGTATCCGGCTGAAAGCTGATCCCCGGCGCGATCCGCAACCGCATCTCGTGCGCGACCTGCGTGCGGAGATACGGCGCGAGCCGTTTCAACGCCGGCAGCAAGGCGTCAATGTCCGTCCGCCCCAACCGCGCCACGAACGCCGTCGCATTCTTGAGGTCCGGGCTGATCCGGACTTCCGTCACTGTCACCCGCGCATCCGCCATCTCGGGATCGCGGAACTCGCCACGCAAGAAGATTGCGGACAGCACATGCCGGATTTCCTCCGACACGCGCAGTTGCCGCTGCGTCGGTCCCTTGGTGGCGGCGGCGCGCTTGGCCGGGGGGCGCGGCTTGGTGGTGTCCCTTGCCGCGTCCCGGGCCGGCTTGCGCTGCGACTTCACCCCGGGACCATCTCGATCTCGAAGCACTCGACCATATCGCCCTCGCGCAGGTCGTTGTAGCCCGCGAAGGACAGGCCGCACTCATAGCCGCGCGCCACCTCGCGCACGTCGTCCTTGAAGCGCTTGAGCTGGCTCAGTTCGCCGTTGTGGATCACCACGCCGTCGCGCAGCAGCCGGACGCCAGCGCCGCGCTTCACCAAGCCCTCGGTCACCATGCAACCGGCGACCTTGCCGGTCTTGGTGATGTCGAACACCTTGCGGATCTCGGCGTAGC
>CAXTDP010000268.1:0-7507 GCA_964242295.1 uncultured Acetobacteraceae bacterium
TGTAGGCAGGGTTGAGGCTGGTCATCGGTTCCTGGAAGATCATCGCGATCTTGTCGCCGCGCAGCCGCGCCATCCCGCGCTCGGACAGGGGCAGCAGGTCCTGGCCCTGGAACCGGATGTGGCTGGCGGACCGGGTGGTCCCGCGCGGGAGCAGGTTCATCACCGACAGCGCGGACACCGACTTGCCGCAGCCGGACTCGCCGACGATGCAGTGGGTCTGGCCGCGCGCCACGTCGAGCGAAACGCCCCGCACCGCCTCGGTGCGCCCGCCGAAGGTCACGCGCAGATCGGCTATGCTCAGGACGGGCGCGGCGCCCGGCGTCATTCCCGCAACTCCGTTCCCATGGCGCTCCGCAGGCCGTCGCCCAGCAGGTTGATGCCCAGCACCAGGACAACCAGCGCGATGCCGGGGATGACGATTACCCAGGGGCTGAAGAACATGTATTCCTTACCCTCGGCGATCATCAGGCCCCAGCTTGGCAGCGGCGGCGGCACGCCGAGGCCGAGGAAGGACAGGGCGGCTTCGAGCAGGATGGCAAGCGCCATCTCCAGCGTCGCCACAACGACCAGGTGCTGGACGATGTTGGGCAGCACTTCCCGCAGCAGAATGTAGCTGCGTGATGCGCCTGCGGCCTGGGCAGCGGCGATGTAGTCGAGGTTGCGGACCTGCATCGTGGCGGTCCGGGCGACCACGGCGAACCTGTCCCACAGCAGCAGCCCCAACGTCAGGATCACGACTGTCAGCGAGCTTCCGGCCAGGGCCACCACCGTCAATGCCACTAGGATGAGCGGGATGGACAGGCGGCAGGTGATCAGGAACATCACGGCGTCATCCACGCGGCCACCATGGAAGCCGCCGATGGTTCCCAGTGATATCCCGATCGCCCCGGACGCCAGGACGGTCAGCACGCCGATCAGCATGGAAATGCGGGTGCCGTAGATCAGGCGCGAAAGGTAATCCCGCCCCAACTGGTCGGTGCCGAGCAGGTGATCCGGTTGGCTGCCGTCCATCCATGCCGGCGGCACCAGCCGCATGTCGAGATCCTGCGCGAATGGGTCGTACGGCACCAGATGCGGTGCAAGAAGCGCAATCAGCAGCGCGCCGCCGACGATGAGCGCCCCCAGCAGCGTCGCGGCGTGACGCAGCCGCAGGAAGCGCACCAGGGCGCGCATCGCGGCAAGGGCGCTCATCCGCGCAGCCGCGGGTCGAGCAGCGCGTTCATCATGTCCGCCAGGAGCGTCAGCCCGATGTAGATGACCGCTAGGAACAGGACCACGGCCTGCACCACCGGGAAGTCGTTCTTGATGATCGACTCCCATGCGAGGTAGCCCACGCCGGGCAGGGCAAAGACCGCCTCGATCACCACGGACCCGCCCAGCATGAAGCCAAGCTGCACCGCCGCGATCGAGACAACCGGCATCGCCGCGTTCCGCAAGGCATGCTTGAGGACGATCTTGGCGCGGCTCAGTCCCTTGGCGCGTGCAGTGCGGATGTAGTCCGCCGCCAGCGCGTCAATCATCCCGGACCGGGTCAGGCGCATCAGTGCCGGGATGGCCGAGAACGCCAGGACGACTGCCGGCATGACGTAGCCCTGCCAGGTATCCACGCCCGAGATCGGCAGCCATTGCAGGTCCAGCCCCAGCAGGATGATCAGCATCAGGCCCAGCCAGAAGCCCGGCACCGCCTGTCCCAGCAGGGCGACCAGCATGATGCCGCGGTCGGTGGCCGATCCTTCCTGCGCTGCCGCGACGATGCCCAGCGGCAGGGCGGTCGCCAGCGCGATGGCCAAGCCGGCAAGCCCCAGGGTCAGGGTGACCGGCAGCCTGTCGCGGATCAGGCCCCAAACCGGGACGTGGTAAAGGAACGACCGGCCCAGATCACCCTGGACGGCCTGCCCGGCCCAGTCCACGAATTGGGCGATCAGCGGCCGGTCAAGCCCATAGTTGCGCCGGATGATCTCGATGTCGGCTGCGCTGGCATTCGGGCCGCCGATGGATGCGGCCAGGTCTCCGGACAGGCGGGTTAGGATGAAGCTGACCACTAGGACTGTCAGGCATACTAGGGCAGCCAGCAACAGCCGGCGGGCAAGGAACCAGCGCATCCACCAGCCCTACGATGCCGATCCGGCCCTCGCAAGGGATAGATGGGGATGCGGGATTGAGTGGTGCCAGCCGGCGGGGACGACTCTGCTGCTTGGACCGGCTGATTGGCGTTGGGAACCGACCCGGCGTCTGAGGCTCGGCCCTGACCGGACCCGGGTGTAGATCAGTATCGCGGTGGGCTACCTCGACCGGATGTCCGGCCGACCCAGCGAGCAGATTGCCATACAAGGTGTCGAGCCAGTTGGGCGTGTCCTACACCGCCGACCTGATGCGAAGCATCCACGCCGCCCCAAATCCGTCTGGATCGAAACGACGGCAGGCGAGGCGGTGTTCGCTGCAGGGTCCATCACCTTCCGCGGCAGCCTGTCGCACGATGGCTACGGCAACCCGGTGACGCGTATGCTGGGCAACGTGGTCCCACGCTTTGCCACCTGACCTCTGCCGGACCGAAAAGGACCTGCCATGACCCGCATCATCCAACGCAACCTGGCGGCGGCGCCCGACACGGCCGTCCGGGGTGAGGGCATCCGGCTGCATTTGGCGAGCGGCAAGGTGGTGATGGACGGCTCCGGCGGGGCGGCGGTGGCCAGCATCGGCCACGGCAACGCGCGGGTGGCCGCGGCGATGGCAGCCCAGGCCGGGCAGATGGCCTACGCGCACACTGGCTTTTTCACCAGCGAACCCGCCGAGGCGCTGGCCGACCTGCTGCTGGCCGACGAACCCGGCGGCCTCACCCATGCGTTCTTCGTCAGTTCCGGCTCCGAGGCGATGGAGGCCGCGCTCAAGCTGGCCCGGCAATACCACATCGAGCGTGGGCAGCCCGGCCGCACCCGCTTCATCGCCCGCCGGCAAAGCTACCACGGCACCACGCTGGGCGCCCTGTCGGCTGGCGGCCACGTGGCTCGGCGGGCGCCCTACGAACCCATGCTGAGCCAGGCGTTCAGCCGCGTGTCGCCCTGCTTCGCCTATCACGGCCAGGAGCCGGACGAGGACGATGCCGCCTATGCCGGGCGGCTGGCCGCGGAGCTGGATGCGAAGTTCCAGCGCCTTGGGCCAGACACCGTCGCCGCGTTCTGCGCCGAAACCGTGGTGGGCGCGGCGGCAGGGTGCGTGACGGCGGTGCCGGGCTACTTCGCCGCGATGCGCGCGGTATGCGACCGGCACGGCGCGCTGCTGATCCTGGACGAGGTGATGTGCGGCATGGGCCGCACCGGCAGCCTGCACGCCTGGGAGCAGGAGGGCATCGCGCCGGATATCCAGGCGGTCGCCAAGGGGCTGGGCGGGGGCTATGCGCCTATCGGCGGCATCCTGGCGGCGGGGCGGGTGGTCGCGGCGCTGCGCGACGGCTCCGGCGGGTTCATGCACGGGCAAACCTACCAGGCCCACCCCGTCGCCTGCGCCGCCGCGCTGGAAGTGCAGCGCATCGTGGCAGAGGACGGGCTGGTGGCAGGCGCCGCCCGGCAAGGCGGGCGGCTGGAACGCCTGCTGGTGGAGCGGTTCGGCAACCACCGCGCGGTCGGCGACATACGCGGGCGCGGCCTGTTCCAGGCGCTGGAGTTCGTGGCCGACCGCGCCACCCGCACGCCGTTCGATCCGGCGCGCGGCATTGCCGAGGCGGTGAAGCAGGCGGCGCTGGATCGCGGGCTGGGCATTTATCCTTGCGTCGGCACGTTGGATGGCGTGCGCGGGGACCACGTGATCGTGGCCCCGCCCTACATCGTGACGGATGCGGAGCTGACGGAGATCGTGGACCGGCTGGGCGAAGCCGTGGATGCGGTGTTCACGTGAGCGGATGCGTGTCCGGCACTCCGGCTCTTTCCGGTCCAGCACCCGGCGCCAGGCGTCCAGGTGCAGGCGGGCGTCAATCTTTTGCCCCAGCGGCTGGGCGGTGTGCTCCTGCGCACCCGCAACTGCCACACGCTGCACTGAGAATGATACTGCTGGCAGATCCCTATCAGCGGTTTGGTACTGGAACCTGGGGGTGAGGCGCTGGTTGAGGGCGACGTTGCGATGTCTTGCCCGAGGTCAGCATCACGTCCCTTCACCCCGAAGTCTTCCCAGCCATTCCCGAGGACACCGTGCGCGTGGCCCGCGCGCCGTTTCCAAAGAGCAGCCGCTACACGCGCTTGAGCGACGAGCTTGGCGCTGTGTTCGACGATGCCCGGTTCGCGGGTTTGTTCCCCGCCCGTGACCGCCCGGCGGACCATGCGAAAGGTGGACTGATGGCGAACGTTTGGCGAGAAGCTGGCCGACCCCGTTCCGGTTGACCTCGCTGCCTGACCCGCGCAACGATCACCTCGCCGGAGACGAGCCGATCAGGCCATTTCCACCAGACTCGCGACGCCACCGGTATTCACTCGTGCGACCCTATCTCGAAGCTCAGTATGGCGGCTCCTGCCGGGCATGCTGGGTGCGCGCCGCCTCGGTCCACCAGGCGAGATCGTCGGCAAAGCGAGGGAACGCGCGTTCCAATGCTGTGCCGCCCTCGCCGCCCGGCTGGCCCTCAGCGTCGAACGCCTGCCCGATCGAGCCGACCGCAAGCGTGCTCGAGATGACGACCATGCCCATTTCCGAGAGGGTGCCGTGCCAGGCGAGGCCGGCACGCGCCCCGGCGAAGCGCCCGGCCGAGTAGCTGGCGATCGCCGCCGGACGCCAGAACCATTCCTCAAGAAAATGGTCGGTGAGGTTCTTAAGTCCCGGCTGTACGCCCCAATTGTATTCGCCGGTGACGAACACGAAGGCGTCGGCCGTCCGGATTTTTCGGGCCAAGGTCTCCAGCACGGGCGGTGCCGATCCTTTGGGATACTCCTTATACATCCGATCCAGGATTGGCAGGTCGAACGCCTTCGCGTCAATCAGCTCCGGGCTGGCACCGCGGGCGGCAAAGGCTTCCACGAGATAGTCCGCCAAACGTATGCCCTGCCGGTCGGACCGGTATGACCCGTAGACCACCAGGATTTTGTCACTCATCGAGTCTGTCCTTCCGCAAGGCTGGATCAATGGCAGGGCACGGGGACAGAACGCCGTCCCCGCAACCGTTTCGTATCAGTCCCCAATGAATGCGAGCAGGTCGGCGTTGATCTGCTCGGCGTGCGTGGCCGGCATCCCGTGCGGGAACCCCGGATAGGACTTCAGCACCGCGCCCGGCACGAGCTTCGCCGACAACGCGCCCGCGTCGGCGAACGGCACCACCTGGTCGTCCTCGCCATGCATCACGAGCGTAGGCACCGCGATCCGCTTGAGGTCCTCGGTGAAATCGGTTTCCGAGAACGCCGCGATGCAATCATACTGCGCCTTGGCGCCACCCATCATTCCCTGCCGCCACCAGTTGCGGCGCACACCCTCCTTCACCTCGGCGCCGTCGCGGTTGTAGCCGTAGAACGGCAGCGTGAAATCAATGAAGAATTGGGCGCGATTGGTCGCGGTCTGGCGGCGGATCTCGTCAAACGCCTCCTTTGGCGTGCCGCCCGGATTGCGGCCGGACTTGACCATCACGGGCGGCACGGCGCTGACCAGCGCCGCCTTGCCCACGCGGCCCGGCTTGGCCCGCGCGACATAGCGGGCGACTTCGCCGCCTCCGGTCGAGTGCCCGACATGGACTGCGCCCTGCAGGTCGAGCGCATCGGTCAACTCGGCGACGTCGGCGGCGTAGGTGTCCATGTCGTTGCCGGTCGCGGTCTGGGTGGAACGGCCGTGGCCGCGACGGTCGTGCGCGATGACGCGATAGCCATGCGCCAGGAAGAACATCATCTGCGCATCCCAGTCGTCCGAGCTGAGCGGCCAGCCATGATGGAAGACGATCGGTTGTCCACGGCCCCAATCCTTGTAGAAGATCTCGGTGCCGTCGCGTGTGGTGATGGTTGTCATCGTCAGCTCCTTTCGTTGCCGCAGCTTTGCTGCAGGCCCATTCGGCATGACGGATGGACGCAAGGGAATAAGCGAGGAGACACTCCTGCGATTGCAGGAGCGCACTCTCCCGGCTGACCTCAACTGGTCGGTGATCCCGCTGCCGGCACCTGCACCGCCGGTGCTTGTGCGACCTGCCGCTCGGGCAATGGAATGAAATCCTTGTCATCGCCGGGCACGGTGGCGAACCGCCCGGCGGTCCAATCCGCTTTGGCCTGCTCGATCCGCTCACGCGACGACGAGACGAAGTTCCAGAACAGGTAGCGCGGACCATCCATCGCGGCGCCGCCCAGCAGCAGCAGCCGGGCACCGTCTGGCCCGGCGCGCAACGAGATGCGGTCGCCCGCGCGGAACAGCAGCATCCGGCCGGCCTCGAAGCGGACGCCGCCGACCTCGACGGCACCCTGCACGACGTAGGCGGCACGTTCCTCGTGGTCGTCCGGCAACGGCAGCGGCGCACCCGGCTGTAGCATGGCGTCGGCGTAGAACAGCTCTGACGGGGTCACCACCGGCGCGCGCAATCCCCAGCCATGGCCGGCGATCAGCCGCAGCCTGGCGCCGCCATCCTCGACCACCGGCAGCGTATCGGCGGCGTGGTGGACGAACCCGGGCTGCGCTTCCTCGTGCTGCCGCGGCAATGCCACCCAGGACTGGATGCCGAACAGCCGGTTGGAATGCACCCGGGCGGCGGTCGCTGTCCGCTCGGAATGGGTGATGCCCCGTCCGGCAGTCATCCAGTTGACGTCTCCCGGCACGATGGACTGATCGGAGCCGAGGCTGTCGCGATGCTGGATGGCGCCGTCGAACAGGTAGGTCACGGTGGACAGGCCGATATGCGGGTGTGGGCGCACGTCCAGGCCCTTGCCGGTCAGGAACTCGCCCGGACCCATCTGGTCGAAGAAGATGAATGGCCCGACCATCTGCCGTTGCGCCGCGGGCAGCGCACGGCGGACCTCGAAGCCGCCGATGTCGTGCGCCCGCGGCAGGATCACGTCCTCAAGGCCAGACGGCATCGTGTCGGTCGGGCAGGTTTCGACGCTCATTGTGCTTGTCCTTTCAGCCAGGCCGAGGTGACGGTCACATCGGCTTGCGACAGGCCATGGCCCACCGGGAGCACCCGGTGAGTGACCATAGCACCAGCGGTCTTCAATTCTGCGGCCAGCCGGGCGGCGTTAACCGCGGGCACGATGGGGTCGGCGGCACCCGACACCAGCAGCACCGGCGTGCCCGGCAGTGCTGCAGCCGGAGCCTGGCGGAACGGCGCCATGGCCCGAAACAGCACGGCACCAGCGAGTACGCCAGGGTGCAGCAGGAGCAAAGCCGCGGCAATGTTGGCACCGTTGGAGAACCCGACCGCCACCGGCGCTGGCAGATCGTAGCGGTCGCGCGCGGCCGCAATGAACTGGGCCAGGTCCGCGGTCCGGCGGCGCAGGTCCGCCTCGTCGAACACGCCCTCGGCCAAACGGCGGAAGAAGCGGGGCATCCCGTTCTCCTCCAC